>JBEQCC010000333.1:0-4234 GCA_041639455.1 Pelosinus sp.
AGTGGATGAAGCTCAGGATTTAAATGCTTTAGAGTTTATGATTCTTAAAATGTTGTCAAAAAATAGCTCCTTTACCATTATGGGTGATCTATCTCAGGGAATTACCGCTTATCGCAGTATCGATAGCTGGCAGGTCGTGATGAAAGAAGTATTTTCCGATGTAAAATCCATCTATCGTGAAGTCAATTACAGCTATCGTTCCGCACGGGAAATTATCGAATGTTTTAACAAGGTAATGCCTAGAGGACACTCTGCTGCCATTCCTGTATATGAAATTGGTCAAGATCCCGTATATCAGCAGATCAGCACAGAAAAGGAAGCAGTATTGGCGATACGAGATGCCATTCAAAAGTTTAAAGAGCAAGATTGCAAATCCATTGGAATTATTACCAAAATGGAAAAAGACAGTGTTTCTTTATATCATGCTCTGCAGCAAGAAGGCGATAATTTGGAGCTGCATGTGATTACCAGTGATACTCTTTCTTACCAGGGCGGCATTTCCATTCTTCCAGTGGGACTGGCAAAAGGTTTAGAATTTGATGGTGTGATTATATGGAATGCTTCGGATAAAGAATTCAAAAACAATAGCTTCGATGCCAAGCTGCTCTATGTGGCATTATCTCGGCCGTTGTATTATTTACATATTCTATATCGTGGTAATCTTACACCCTTGTTAGTGGGGAAAATTTAAGAGCAACGATTAAACACAGAGGGCACAGAGAGGTAGCCCTTTATGTTCCTCTGCGGTTTAAATATTTTTTCGCTATATATGTGTATGAATAGTGAGCGACGGGGTGTAAAAACATGCGTAATATTAAATTAACATTGGCTTATGATGGTACGGCATATCATGGTTTTCAGCGTCAGATAAATGCGATTGGTATACAGCAAGTATTGGAAGATAAATTGGCAAAAGTATTTGGTCATACATTTAGGATTCACATGGCCGGCAGGACAGATGCCGGTGTACATGCTTATGGCCAGGTGGTCAATTTCAAGACGAGCTGCACTATCCCCACAGATCGTATTGTAATCGCATCGAGAAAGGTACTGCCTTACGATATTGTAGTTACTCATGCCCAAGAGGTACCTGATAGCTTTGATGCTCAATACAGCGCACAAAGTAAAATATATGTGTATAAGATTTATCAGCATACCGTACCAAATCCCTTTCTGCGGAATTTGGTATGGACGATTCCACAAGCATTAGATGTTTCAGCAATGAGGCAAGCAGCACAAACAATCATCGGAACCCATGACTTTTCAGCTTTCCGGGCCTCGGGAGGAGCAAGCGTTAGTCCTATTCGCACCATTATGGCAGTTGAATGCCAACTTCAGGATCAGATATTGGAGCTTTCTTTTTGGGGAAATGGTTTTTTATATCATATGGTGCGGAATATAACTGGTACATTAGTGAATGTGGGGTTAGGAAAGACTTCTTTAGAGAAGTTTAAGACCATCTTTGAGGGACGAGATCGAAAGAAGGCAGGTGCTACAGCACCTGCTCATGGACTATACTTAAAAGAAGTTCGGTATTAAATCTAACAAACTGTGGATAACTCAAAAAAAAGTGAATTTACATACCGATATTCCTTGACATTGTCCAGGTAATTTAATACAATGTTTTTATGAGATTTATGCCATGACTTCCGTTAGCCCCGGAGCTCAAGGAAACAAAATCAATTTTTTTTGTAATGTTGTGACAAGGAGGTATATCGCATGAAAACATTTATGGCAAATGCTGCCACCATAGAACGTAAGTGGTATGTTGTAGATGCAGAAGGTAAAACTTTAGGTAGATTAGCTGCCGAAGTAGCAAAAGTTCTTCGCGGCAAACATAAACCGACATTTACTCCGCATGTTGATACCGGTGACCATGTTATCGTCATCAACGCTGATAAAGTAGCATTAACTGGTAAAAAGTTAGTACAAAAAACATATTTCCGTCATTCTGGTTATGTAGGTGGAACTACATTCGTTACTGCAGGTAAAATGCTTGCAGACAAACCAGAAAGAGTGCTTGAGCTGGCTATTAGGGGTATGTTACCTAAGAACCGTCTTGGCCGTCAGATGTATCGTAAATTGCAAGTGTATCGTGGTGCAGAGCATCCGCATGCTGCGCAATTACCAGAAGTATTAGAAATTAACGTAAGATAATCCGGAAAGGAGGAACATATTATGGCATTGGTTACTTACTACGGCACAGGTCGCAGAAAAACCTCGGTTGCCAGAGTTCGTCTGGTTCCGGGTGAAGGCAATATTCTAGTTAACGACCGTACTATTGCAGAATATTTTGGTCGCAAAACCTTAGAACTTATTGTAAAACAACCCCTTAATTTGACAGAAACTCTTGGCAAATACAATGTGTTAATTAAAGTGGAGGGCGGCGGTCCTTCAGGACAAGCCGGCGCAGTTCGTCACGGTATTTCTCGTGCATTACTTAAAGTTGATGCTGAGTACCGTCCATCTTTGAAAAAAGCTGGATTCCTTACTCGTGATCCACGTGAAAAAGAGCGTCGTAAGTATGGTTTGAAGAAAGCGCGTAAAGCATCTCAGTTCTCCAAACGCTAAAACTAGTAAAAAAACCCCTGCAAATATTGAATTTGCAGGGGTTTTTTTTGCAGTAAAGGAAGGTAAGGGCTATCATATAAAAAAAGCAAGCAAAAATATTTTGCTTGCCGAAAGAAAACGTATTATTTCACAGGCTTGCTTGATTTCATTACAATTGACAAAGCCATCGTTGCTACCATTTCAGCATCGCTAGACTTTGCCCCATACTTTTTAGCTATACTTTTAATTTCATTTCTAAATTTTCGTTCGTCGAAGTCAATAACCATACAGTCACCTCCCTTCGAGGTGAAATATTGATGAAGTGCAAATTACGTAGACTCCATATTATAGTGTATGTATTCTAAAAAAATATTGGTACTGTTATTATGTAAAAAAGCCGAATGGATTTGTTAGATGATATGCAACCCTCATTCCAGGTGAATTCTGTGAAGATGTGCTTTATCCCTAGAGTAGCTAAAGCTGATAACGATCATATAATAAGGTGAGGGAATTTGGCATCAGCAGATGGGAGGGGTATAGCATGAAGGAAGAAGAAAAATTTAAATTAGAAAATTCTAACCTTAATGAAAGTAAATATAACCTTAAGATGCTCATAATTGTTGCCGCTATTTCGTTGATCACTGGCAGCGCTGCAGGATTAACGTTAGGGTATGTTCTGGGAGAAGGTGATAGACAAGCTTTGGCAGTAGAAAAAAATAAGCCTCCGATCATCAAGGAAACAGTTAAGACAATTACGGATACGAAAATTCAGTATGTTCCAGGAGAAATCGTTTATTTACCGGGAGAAGTGAAAGACGCATTCGTAATGCCAGTTGATAAAGAAACACCTGGCGCAACTCCTGTAAAATTAGATGGTAAATTTGATCTTGGTAAACAAAATTTTATTTATATGGTAAATGGCAGAGTAGGCAAGTTTGATAAAACGGAAGAGGAAAAGTTTGTATTTGACAAGAATATGATCGATCTAAAGCAAACCAGTACAATAACAATTCAAGCTGAGATTCCTACAATTGATCTAACTCGCCATAATGTAATTACAGTTGGTGCCATGTTCACGAAAGGTAAGATTGAACCGGGTTTAGGCTATACTGGTAGTATTGGAAAAGTTGGTGCTTATCAATTGGCAGGCAGCCAATCAGCTGCTTATGTTGGTGCAGGGCTTAAGTTTTAAATATCCTTCTGAAGCGGTCTCATTTTGATGAATTGCAAAAGCTAAAATATACAAGTATAATGTTTGGAATTTTTACAAATTACTTACTAATTTGTAAAAATTTTTATATATTTGAAGGATAATAGTATCTTTTATTGAATAATATAGAGATATATTTTGAATTATCAGAAATTATAAAGGAGGTAATTGTCATAAGTCATGATAGTAATGGGCTTGCTACCCCAATATTTAGTAGAGACAAAACTGCAGCAATTATTGTATCTGATAGTGGATTCTTTTTCTTAAACTTAAAAACAAAACAAGGTAAAATTATTGGAACAACACGGGCTGAAGCAATACAACAGTTAAAAGATATGGATAAGATTAATGATTTTTCAGAATTATAGTATAAAACTAAGCGTCCTGTAGGACGTTTTTGTTTTTTAGAGGATAAGAATGTCCCTCTGCAATAAGGAACGTATCCAAATGATACGTTCCTTATTGCAAAGGGAC
>JBEQCC010000334.1:0-4232 GCA_041639455.1 Pelosinus sp.
ATATGGCGTTGTTTCAACCTTTGTGAAGCTTGCATACAGAGAGGGTTTCATAGTCAGCGAGGTAACTGGCAGTCAATATTTTTTGGAGCAGTTATGTTATGGATGGTGGCCGCCTTTGTTCCTAAGATAAAACTATCAGCGAAACAAGGGGGGATCTTTCTTATAAGCGGCATGCCAATGGGGTTTATACTTTCGGGTTCGGTCCTTGCTTCTGGCGTTCTTAAAAGCGGCATTCCCATCCACCCTATCTATAAAAGTGCAATTATGACAAGTGGAGCGACCATAGTTGTTTTTGTACTGATGCCCCCGGCGTTTCTTTTTAATGAAGCACTGGCAAAGGGGCTTATTAATTATGGAATTTTTACGGGACTTTTTGGGTCAGTGATTCCACCAATATTGTTCAATATTGGTACGCCCAAAGTGCGCAGTTTAGGTAATATCTTGAGTGCTTCGGAACTGCCAATGGCTGTACTCATGTCTACGCTGGTTCTCCGTGAAACTGTGCACTATTCACAATGGATCGGCATTTTATTTATTCTCATAGGAATTGTATATCCCAATTTAGAAAAAAATCGACTTTCATCTACCTATTTGGCACAAGAAAAATCGTGAAGGAATAAGTCTCGAATCTGTTCATTAGTAAAATTCATAATATCCACGTAACGATCTGGTTCACGTATAGACTATCAAGCCCTAGGGTAATCTAAAGTTGATGTGAAAAAAGGGAGGAGACTTCCATGGATATTATGGACATGATTCATAAATCTACATTTGAATTGTGGGGATACCAACTCACAGATTGGTATAGAAATCTCTTTACGGTTCGGTGGTGGTTCATCATTGGCAGTATCACTATCGCGTATGCAATTTGGTGGAAGTATGTAAATAAACGCTATTTAACGCAAATACTCCTGTTTGGCTCGTTTATAGCGGTTTTTAGGTTAATTATGGATGATGCTGGATCCTCTGCTGCTCTTTGGAGTTACAGTGTAAAGCCGTTACCTTTTGGTCAAGCATTATTTTTGAACGATTTAACGATTGTGCCATTAGGATTTATGTTAGTATACCAATATTGTCAGTCATGGAAAAAATTCTTCCTCTGGACCGTTATCGTTGAAGCAGGTTACTCTTTTCTCCTTCTTCCAGTGCTAGTAAAATTTGATATTCTTCGGCTGTACAATTGGCAGTATTACTACACTTTTTTTATTATGATAATCGTCGCAATCGTTATGCGGGCGATCCTTCTTATTGTTTTGAAAATAGAACAAAAACACCAGATCGGATATTTCAACAACTCCTTAACGCCAACGATGCAACCAGCAATGAAACCACTGGGCGAAGAGAATAAGAATCAGAAGGATTAACATAGGACGTAGATGGTATTTGCCATATCACTGAGCGGAACTTTCATCAGTTGAATAGGAATGGACTCTGAAGTGGGGCTGGGAACCAGATCAATCATTGCTGACTATATTTCTTGTTTATTTCCAACACTTTTCAACCGGCAGCCTATGGCTGATGCCAATTATCAAGTAAATCGGAAAAGAGTAGTAAAACTGCCAATTTAGAACTTGTCGTCAATGCTTCGTGCCAACACCGATTGCTAAATGATTAAATAGAACTCTTTCCACGATCTTTACTTCATTGGGCTTACAATGTACGATAAGCACTACCTCGGTATTATAACGAGATTTCTTTTGCAAACTTTTTTTATAGAGTATGTATTTTATGAGCAAGCCTAAGCCAATTCCCAAAAAGAAACTTAAAAGCCCCCATATAATTGGACCCCACTTCCACATAAACCCCCACATAACGCCTAGTGTCATAAAAATAGTCGCTAAAATCGTGGGTAAGTCAAACATACTCTGACCATCGGCATAATGGATGGTGTCAAAGAAGAATCTTTCCTCCGCCATCTTATTCAAAGGGATTGCACAGATCATATTTTTTTCTATGCCTTTTTGCTCCAGATCCGTGATCGCAAGCTCAAGGTAATTGGAATGATCAAATGACGCAACGACATGCATCGTTATCACTACCTCCTATACTGGCATTATAAAGTCCCGGGCTTGGTACTCTTTGCTTAAATAAGCAGCTTGTTCCATGTCGAACAGACGATTGTATTCGATGGTATTCACATAAGCATCATATACCGCAAAACCCATTATTGACGGCAGATAAAGAAACCATTCGAGATCTAAGATTGCCGTTGCTTGCTCAAGATTACCCAAAGCCGTGTACTGAAGCGCTTGAAGCAAATGAGACATATAGCTTATCACTATCCACCAGATTAAGACAAAGAACGCCGTAGGTATTCGATGACAGTAGAGATGACCAAGACCTGGCGTAAAAAGAGTCCAGGCTATGCTAACCCAAGGAACCCGCTTTTCTAAGAAATTGATTTCAAAGAAGGTCATGTTTGTCGCATCAATGGGAGACTGATTTCGATCAGCCAAGATTGAATTTTTATTTAGATCTATTGTCAAGCAATAACTTGACCAGATGCAAAAGACCCAAACTGGAGCATATAAGAGCAGCCAGCGATTATTCACAACTTCTTTTGCCATTTCGAAGCGGCCTGTAAAACTGTACACAATAGCAGTATTGAGGTTTGATTGTGTATTGATTAGCATTTCCCATGAAAATAATAAAAAGCCGATTGCATAGTTTCCCAGGCTTATATGTCCAAAACCCGGAAATGCGGCTGACCACCAGGCAATCACAAAGGGATTTCGCAGATGCAAAAAGTTAGTGGCTATTGAGGAGGCAATTGCTTTGGGTCTACGTTGCTTGGGGGACTGCGGGATACCATTAGGCATTGTATCACCTTCCAATCTGATAATTACAATACTTTATTTTTATCTTATATAGAAAAAATTATTCTCTAGAGTACCGTTTCTACAACACTGCAGGGGGAATATGGTATTTCCACTGCAGTGTCTTGTTACAGAAAACGGCGTAGAACAATGTTTTGCTGTTCCGCTAAATGAAGAAGAACTCATTAAACTAAAAAAACTCTGCAACACTTATCGATACTCTCAGAAGTCATCAAATTTTTAAAATTGTCGCAATTGTGTCTTTTAACGGAATAAACTTTCTAATTGACAATGATTATTGATTGTTATATATTTACATTAAAGCTAGTAGTTCAGTTTGAAAGGAGTGAGTATAATGGCTAATAGCTATTGTCACGACGGATATTGTGAAACAAGGAAAGAAGATCCCAGCGAGAGCTTTGATAAGAAAGTCGTAATTGGTGGCTATATCTTATTCTTGATTGCTTTAACAGCGATTGTATTGTATGGAGCTTCTATAGGAATTTATATAGATGCTGCAGCTCTAACTTAATTTTTAGTCCTTGCACTTGACGAACAAGAAGTGTGAGGATATTTTATTTTTCAGGGACGTTTTCGATGAGTTGACAAGCCTTGAGCTAAGTTTGAACTGTCTTTTTGATTCATATAGCATATAAGATCAACAAAACTATAATCTATAAACAAGTAGCACCGATAATCCGGTGCTACTTGTTATTTCTCATATAAGGATTTTGTACTTCTGTTGAATTAAAGAATGCTGCGATATCCACGTCTAAACCTTCGGCGATCAACAAAAGCATATCAAGTGAAAAGCTTATATTTGTATTTAGAGCCTCTATTTTAGAAAGATGACTTGTGCTAACTTCAATTTTTGCTGCAAGTTCTTCCTGACTCAAACCACGAAGATTACGATAAAATGCAATCTTTCTGCCAATTTCTCTATATACTGAAAAGAATTTATCGGTATCTTTTTTTCGCACAAGGTTACACTCCCAATAATTAGTACTATTAATTATAGAGAGCAATGCAAATTTATGCACTTCTTTGAGATAGAATAAATATTTCTAGTATAAAGAAAGATATGGTATAATGTGGATTAATGTTGAGTAATTTAAAAAAGGAATGGTTATGTGAGGTATAAACTATCAGTTCAAAAGAAAATAGAATATGATAAAATATGTAATACCATCTCAGAGTTAAGTCAGGAGATTGATAGCTTAAAAAAAGAAAATAAAGATACCGCTGAGATTGATGAAGAACTTGAAACTATACTCAATAAATGTGCGGAATTTATTCGGAAAGAATTTTATAGCAGAAATATCTAGATAACTTAAGTTGAACGCTGCGTTCGGCTTTTTCTTGTGTGACTTTAGTCCGTTGAGCTTGCGAAACAAAAAACCACCCGCTATGCGGGTG
>JBEQCC010000335.1:0-4196 GCA_041639455.1 Pelosinus sp.
ATGGCAAACCCATTCAAGCTTTGAATCAAATTGCTAAAACCGCCGATTATTATATTGAATTTAGCACTGTCAAATGTTGTCCGAATGTACTTTGCCAAAAGAGTTTCCCATTTATGATTAAACTGGGGTTCAATGGCTAGGGATTTCAACGTATGTACCCCAGTAATTGCTTCCACAAGAAAAGCATTACTTTCAGCACCACTTGTCCAAACTGCTTGTAAGCGTTCACGATAGATGGGGGTGGCAAAAATATTTTGCAACAGATAGAGCGGCAGAGAAATTAGTGCAATGAAGGTCAACGACATACTATAATAAAACATGACCATTATAAATATAATCGAGAAAAAAGCATCCAAAAAAATGGTCATGACCGAGCCTGTCAAAAATTCTCGAATGCCATTTAATGCTGCCACTCGTGTCAACGTGTCTCCAACTCTGCGCAATTCAAAATACCTAAGGGGTAGAGACGTCAAATGGCGAAACAGCTTTGCACCTAGAATCATGTCTAATTTATTAGTAGTATGAGTAGATAAATAAGTACGTAATATATTCATTATCATTTGAAAAAATGCTGCAAAAAGTAAAGCCAGAGCTAAAACATCCAGTGTTGCTACTCCTTTATGCACCAAAACTTTATCAATAATTACTTGAGTAAATAATGGTGTTACCAATCCAAATAACTGTAGAAAAAAAGATGCGATTAACACTTCACTAAAAAAACGTTTATATCGTACTATGATTGGGATAAACCATGCTAAATTAAATCGACGTCCCGCTTCTTTTAGACTAAAAGATCTTCTAATGGTAATAATCTGTCCATTCCAGTTATGTAAAAATTCTTCTAACGGAATCACCTCGGGCCGCCCTATTTGGGGATCAAACATTACTACTTGCTGATTATTATTTCTGCCCATTACTCGATATGTCCCATCCTGCATTACTGCAATAGCTGGTATAGGCACTTTTTCTAGCTCATCAGCCTTGGCATTTATTAATTTGGCCTTTAGCTTTAAAGATTTCGCGGATTTTAAAAGAAGTTGGGTATCCATTACATCTTTCTCTAGATATCCTTCACGTATTTTCTTTTCATCAACGGAGATACCTAGCGTATTAGCTACCGCGATTAGACATCGTAAGGCCGTATCATAAATTACAGCCTCATAGCAGTCATCTTGTTGTTTTTCTGTTTGTATTGTCATACATTACCTCAACTTTTTTGTAACTGTTACTTTCATTTCTACAAATTGTAAATTCTCTTGCTATAAAAAAACCGACCTATCACAAAGATGGTCGGTTACACTATTCGCTCCTGTTAGCTCAAGTGTCCAAATATAAGCTAACATTCATTGCATCCGTATTTAAATTATTACTGCTAATTAAACAATTATTGGAATTATCTTTGAAATATTCCATATATTATCAAAAAATCCTTCTAATTTTAGCCAATTTCTACATTTTTTTAACAAAAGTTCCTCATAAAGTAAATTGATATTACTAAAAATATTTATATTCCATATTTTTATCAATTAAAATACGTCCACATATAAGGCGTATTTTCCACCTACAGTGTACCGTTAGCGAAAGGCGTGCAGATATATACCTCACAATGGTATTTCCAATTGTCCCTTAATTTATTGACCCCTTTTGTCCTGTTAGGCTTAGGGCTTATACTGCCTTCAATCGCTAAATGGAGTAACCGGAAGGATACGAAGACCATTTCAAACTAAAAACAAAGATGCTGTTATGAAAAAATCATAACAGCATCTTTATTTTTAAATTGCCGGACTAATGCTATAATGATTTTAAAAGCAGATGAATACTCTTTAAAATGACTTTTAAAAAGGCTATCGTAATAAAAATTAATATGAGGTGAATAAAATGAATCCTTCGAAAGCAAGAATTACGTACTTATTCCATAGCGGTTATGCTGTAGAAACGGCAAATCATTTTATTATTTTCGATTATTATCAGCCTTTTTCCGGTAATAATCGCAGTATTGCTGATGGAGTGATTACCAGCGAATTTCTAAAAAATAAACAAAATGTAATGGTATTTTCTTCTCATGCCCATGCCGATCACTTTGATCCAACGATACTAAAATGGGGCAAAGACAACCCCAATATTCATTACATACTCAGCAGCGATATACAGGCTAAGAGTGATAGCCCGCATCTTAATATTGTTTCAGCATATGAAGAACTGATAGTCAACAACATTGTCATTGAAACCTTTGGCTCTACAGATCAGGGTATTTCCTTTCTCATTCAGGCAGATGGCGTATCTATTTTCCATGCAGGAGATTTGAACTGGTGGCATTGGTCGGGAGAAGCAAAAGAAGAGAGGGATTATGCCGAAAAGATCTTCAAAGCAGAAATGAAAAAAATAGAAGGAAAGAAAGTGGATGTTGCGTTCTTTCCTGTAGACCGTCGTCTAGAAGAAGCTTCTTCCATGGGAGCAGAATATTTTGCTGAAAAAGTAAAGCCTAAACTATTGCTGCCCATGCATTTTGGCAACGACTATGGCGCCAGTAAAGAATTTACTCAAAGAGCCAAGCTAGTGGGAATTACTACAACCCAGATTAGCCATAAAGGCCAAGAAATCATTTTTTCATCGGATAAATAGTTCTCCTTTTACGTGGCACACTATTCATAATGATGACTCATTTTTTAGGAAAACACGTAATCATTAAGGAGGATGATGTATTATGAAAAAAAGTAAGCCTGCCTATGCTCCTAATAAAAGAGGCTTTTTTGAGCAAAAGCCTAGATTTATGAAATCCTACTCTCAAAAAGATTACACATTATTGCCCGATCCAGTAAGAGATCCCATTGTATCAAACAACATTTCCAATGTAGAATTTGATTATACCTATGATCGCGGAGAACAAATATAAACTTCAGAATGCTATGAGTTTAGGGGGCGAAGAATGATTTCTTCGCCCCCTATTTTTTAAAAATAATATCAATCTGTCATTGCGAGCAGGGCGAAGCAATCCCCTGCTTGGAGATTGCTTCACTCTGTTCGCAATGACAAAACGAAAACGTCAACACAGAGATCCACAGAGAAATGCGAATTCTCTTTTGTGTTCTTTTTGTCCGTGTAGTGGCTTCGTGTCTTGTGGTTCAAGGCATCCAGCCTCTCCAATTGATACGATTATAATTTACTACCATATCGGTTTTTCCATGATCTAAGAATGCAATCATCTCGTTGACTAATAACTTGGGGGCCTTAGGTATGGCATCGATGGTATCCCCTGCTATGTGGGAGGTTAACGTTACATTTTCCAGCTTTAAAAGAGGATGATCCTCGGGGATGGGCTCTTGCCAGAAGACATCTAATGCTGCACCTGCGATCTTCTTCTCTTGCAGGACCTTGAGAATAGCATCTTCATCTAAAATTCCCGCCCGTGCTGTATTAATCAGATAAGAATTTGCTTTCATGAGCGAAAGTAATTTTAGATTTACCATTTTTTCCGTTTCATCCGTCAAACGAATATGTAATGATACAATATCCGCTTCTTGAAACAATTCTTCGAGAGAAACTAAGTCAATCTGAATGCCTTCTTGCTCCAACTGATCGTTTGTAATGTAAGGGTCATGAGCAATCACCTGAATCCCCAGATTGCTCATTTTCTTTGCAACCAGCTTTCCAATAGCACCTAATCCTAATAGACCAATCTTCTTTTCTAAAAGAACAGTAGTAAAGGTACTATTGGGAAAGGTTTTGAGCCATAGTCCTTTCTTGATAGCTTCATGACTCCGTGTTATGTTCCTGCATTCATTTAAGATTAAAGCAAGGGTAAACTCCGCTACTGGCTCTGCATTTCGAATGACGTGAACCACAGGAATATTTCTTTTTGTTGCCGCTTCTACATCAATATGCTCTACGCCGCCCCGGCATGTAGCAATTAGTTTTAATTGTTTTGCATTGTCCAATGTCTCTTCTGACAAGGGGGCAAAGTGACCGAGAAAGATTTCTGCCCTTTCTAAGGCTTTCATAATGGGTTCAGATAACGCCCTCGCCCGAGAACCATTTTTTTCTAAATCAAAAATGATTTTTTGAAAATCTTTTTTGGTTGTTACTTCCCAATCAAATTTTGTAATCTCTTTATCAATGCCTGGAAACAGTCTTTTTGCTTGTTCTTCCATATAGTCAGCACTTACTAAGGTATCTCCTACTACTAGGATTTTCATAAT
>JBEQCC010000336.1:0-4195 GCA_041639455.1 Pelosinus sp.
ATAGGATCGCATAATCAGACCTACATTTTCTTGGAATTACATTTTTCCTCAGAAAATATTAAATATGAAATTAACTTCAGAATGTTTCCTAATCGATCAATTCCAGAGTGTCGCATAATACAAATTGCCTATTTTTAAAAATTTTTATGCTTTTTTATTTTTTAACTATCTTATTAATAGTTACTCTAAAAATCTAATAAAAGAAAATTATCTTAAAAGGATAATTAATAATTACTCTTGTCTGCAAAAGTCTAGAAAGTTATTATTTTTACCAAGTTCTTCAATCTTTCGTTTCGCATCTCTTATGGTTTTTCCAAGATTAGCAACTTTTTTCATTTTATCATCTGTTAAAATGAATTCACCATTTGACATTATAATATGTTCTTTTAGATCATTACCACACCAAAATTGAGTAATTTCAGCTTCCATGTATACAGCTCCTTTTACTAATTTCTTAATTTAATATTTCGGCAAAGGGATATGATTTCCTGCCAAGTTAATCACTTCTAGGACAACTTAACTTCGTAGAAACAACTAAGAATAATGACTTAATATAACCAGATAATGTGGAAAGCATAGCAATATGAACTCCTCTGACTCCTTACCTGCAGAACAGCAATTTCACCGTTTGGCTTATATGCTTTCTTCTTACGGCTTCCCATGCAGGAGAGGGTCTCTCCAGTTCCGAACTGTACTTTCGATACATGCCGTCTCCTATACACCGGAAGGTTCTTCGATCTTACTTTCCAACTTCTTCATGTCTTCCCTGACCTTCGCCCATATGCATATGGCTCGGCCTCGTTAACCGAGGTCCTTTTTATGCGGCAGAGTTCACTCTATGTTACGGCCTATATCTTCGCTCGCCCTGCTTTCTAGATAGGTACTTTATCTTCCCGTCTGGCACCCGCGTTTCAACGATGCACCCGGATTAGCTGGTAGTTACCGGGATGGGACTTTCACCCATAAGCACAGTCCAGCTTCGCTGGACGCGCTACAAAAAAGGTGTAAAAAAGGTTTTTACACTCTTCTAACATATCCATTTCATACAAATTTTTAACTACAGGTTTTAGACTTATTGCCTATTTTAAACTTATATCCTTATATGTATAGTAGGTACTTGCATATAATCGTAATCATGATTATCCCGCATATAAAACGTAATACTGCCAATATCATCAACCTTACTAATATTTTGCTGATACATTCTAAGTAGGGTACTAAAGCCTTACCCACTACTAATTCCCATATTGTAAGACCTATTAAGGAACCTAATAAAGCATCCGCGACAATAATTCCCGCTAAATTACATACAGTAGTATTCACACTATATGTTTTTGAAACATTATATTCCCGTGTCAAATAGCTTCTGAGTCCCCTCATTCCAATTTCTGCAATGATTGCTAGAGACATTAATACAATTGTGATCCATGAAGGTAATGTGCTAAATCCAACTATCGACGCATAAATACAAGCGGCAGCTAAAATAATGATTGTCCCATACAAATTAGGAGCTAATGTACATAATTGTCCTATAAACATGATTAATAATATACTACTTTTTACTATCAATATATATCCCTTTCTCACCTAACCATAGTTATTATCATTATTACTGATTTTCCCTATATTTATGTACTAAATAAGCAGTATAAATAATAAATACTATCATTATGAAACCTGAATAACTCATAATCCATAATATCGTTGTAAAACGCATGCAACTTACTAAATATGTAATAATTCCTGCCACTGTTAGCGCAGGTAAAAAAGATATTTGTATAAGACTACTAACTTGTCTAGCATTAACCAGCATAGCTGGAACCATAGTATTGGTAAAAGTACAAAATAAAATAATGTTAAAAGCAAATACCATAGCAGCGCCGCCGACTTGACTAACAATACCTGCTAATGCCAATGGACCAGAAATATTTGCAATTAATACTAGATGGGCAATTAGTATGGTAAATACACCCTCAACAGACTTTGCCAATAGAATCAAACAAATCGCTAAGTAACCTTTTTGTGATAAATATGCACCCATTTCAACAACTAAGATAGACCACATTCCTCCAACATTATAGCCTAATAACCCTAAAACAAGCAGCCAATTAACACTACTGAGTCTCGGCATAACAATATCGAATTTAAAATCAAAAAGAAATAATAAAATCAGCAACATGGGAACTAATAATAAGCCAATATAATTAGATAGTATTAACAAACAACGACCATAGCCAGCCGCTAATACTGAGAATAACAGTAAACAAATGAAACCTGCGATAAGAGGAGAAATACCCGTCGAAATATGTAGGATTTGGGCGGCATAATAGCCACCTGTTAACGCACTAGCAGGAATGCATACAGATAATACCACAAACGCCAATATTCTTTTACCTTGCAATCCATATAATTCTTTAATAACAACAACTAATTCTTCCCCCGTCTTAACACCGATCCAAGTCAGTATAGTAGAAAATAGCAAACTAAATATAATAAAGACATATAATGTACTAACATATACTTCTTTATTGCCTAATATACTTGCCAAATCGGGTATAACAGCGACATGATTCCCTGCAATATGTAATATCGCTAAGCAGCATATTGGTAATATCATCCACATAGAATCACCACCTCTGTGCTTATATGATATTAGATTGCTTTGTCAAGGGTGAATAAAAAAAGTTATTGCCAAGATCTTCTCCTAGCAATAACCTTTTTAAATAAGACTCTATTCTATTTTGAACCACCAGTTTTTAACACAGCTCTTTTGCGTTCATCGTACTCTTTCCAAGTAACCCAAATTGGGCTGGCATTGAAAATGGCTGAATAAGCACCACTGAGAAAACCAATTAACATTGCTAGTGAGAAATTCTTTGTTGACTCGCCACCAAAGAAATATAATGATCCACAAGCAAATAAAACTGTCAGTAATGTATAAAGAGTACGTGTAAATGTTTGTCCTATGCTGCGATTAACTAGATCTTGAAATGATTCTGTCTTACGATGTGTTTTTAAATTTTCTCTGATTCGATCAAAAACAACAATCGCCTCATTCATTGAATATCCAATGACGGTTAAAATCGCTGCAACAAAAGATGCATCCATCTCGATCTGAAATAAAGAGAAAATACCTAAAACAATCAATACATCATGCAATATAGCTAAAATCGCTGAAACTGCGATCTTATACTCAAAACGATAAGAGATATAAGCAATTAATAAAGCACAAACTACTGTTAAATTAAGCAGTGCTTGCTGGGTTAGCTCAGATCCCATAACAGCACCCACTTTTTCACTACGCAGAACCTCAAATGCTCCTAAACGTTTCTCCATATCTGTAAATAAGAGTTGGCTTCCATCATTAGACAAAACATGGGTTCTAATAAATAAGTTATTTGATGTCTCCGCCTGATCCGTTGAAACTAACTGTATTACACTATTTTCTAGACGATGATCGATCAGAACTTCACGAACTTGAGCAACTGTCACTGGAGAAGCAAATTTCAAATCTAAAATCGTTCCGCCAGTAAAATCAATTCCCAAATTAAATCCCTGTAATGCCATGGAAATTAAGCCAGGAATTAGGACAATTAAAGATAATGCAAACCACCAATACCGTTTTCCAATAATATCAAATTTCATTTTTATTCACCCCTTACGCACCAAAGTATTTGCCATTTTTAGTCACATTGGCCTGCATTAACATCCTCAGTAAATAACGACTTACTGTAATTGCCGTAAACATACTGAGAATTACTCCAAGTCCAAGTGTTATAGCAAAGCCTTTAATTGGGCCAGTTCCCAGGACAAATAATACTGAAGCTGTAATCATAATCGACACGTTTGAATCTAAGATTGTATTGAAAGCTCTCGAAAAGCCAGCATCCAGAGCAGCTCTTAGTGTTTTACCACTGCGATATTCTTCTTTAAATCTTTCAAAAATTAATACATTCGCATCCACAGCAACCCCCATGGACAAAATAATACCAGCGATACCTGGCAATGTCATAGTTGCTTGGAGCATTTTTAAAGAGCCCACCAAAAGTAAGACATAAACCAAAAGTGCAATTGTAGCAACAAAACCTGACAAACGATAAAACCCTAGCATAAATATTACGATTAAAGCAATACCAATACTAAATGCTTTTTCACTCTTTTCCTTAGAATCTTGACCGAGTGTCGGTCCTAGATC
>JBEQCC010000337.1:0-4193 GCA_041639455.1 Pelosinus sp.
TTCCCCCACGCGCTGACCCAGCTGGGCAACTGGTCTATGGTCGCGCCCACGAGGTTCGAATAGATCTCGAACTTGGCAAAGACGGCATACGCCGGCGCGGTCAGGTAAAGCACAAGTATGAAGAGCCATTTTAGCAAGCTCCTCTAATACTACGCCATGGTACACAGCTTCATGAGCATCTTTCCCCCAGGAAAATGGGCCATGGTTCGCTACTAAAATTCCCGGAACATGAACAGGAACTCTTCCCTTCATAGTCTCTACAATGACGTTTCCGGTTTCATCTTCATAGCTTCCTTCAATTTCCTCGGATTTTAATTTACGAGTACACGGGACCTCACCATAAAAATAATCTGCATGAGTTGTACCAAATGTTGGGATTTTTCTGCCGGCTTGGGACCAAATCGTAGCATAAGTAGAATGGGTATGAACAATGCCTCCAATACCAGAAAATTCCCGATATAGCACTAAATGTGTGGGAGTATCAGATGAAGGACGAAGCCCTCCTTCCACTTGGTTTCCTGCCAAATCTACTACTACCATATCCTTGGGTTCTAATTTCTCATACTCAACACCACTGGGTTTGATAACAACCAATCCGCTTTCCTTGTCAAAGCCGCTTGCATTACCCCAAGTATATAAGACCAGTCCTCTTTTTTGCAGTTCTAAATTGGCTTCCCATACTTGCACTTTAAGTTTTTCCAGCAAGTGACACCCTCTCCTTCCACTTTTAGAATAAGACCTCTCCACAGTAGGATTTATCTTCAAAAGATTATAAATAGTACCTGGCAGTAATCATTTCTGCTACTTCTTCTAAAAGTCCTAAATCATCCAGCATTTGCATCACACCGAACCGCTGACGAATTTCTTTTGCCGTAATCAAACTTAAACGGAAAGATTCTCTATCAAGCTTAAGATCCAAAGGACCCAGGTGTGATCCTGCCTCTTCCATCATTTTACGGTAAGAAGAAGGCGAAGGCATTTTTAAGAAAACATGTTCTTTCATCAGCTCCCATTTTTCTACAATATGCTGGGCAGCTTCTTCGCGTGCCGCTTCATTAAAGTTCACATAGGGTTCCTTCTGTTTAATAATCTGAGGCGCAACATTACCAAATAATTGCTTTATATGGCTTTCCCATTTCTCCCGTGTAAACACTCTAAATTTCCCGTCCGCATATACTTTATGTATATCCAGCTGTAATAAATATTGGTATACATGAAGGATAATCTCCGTTCCAATCCCTACTTGATTGCCATGTAAGTGGGTTTCCTTCCCATGAATAAGTCCCAACATCTCCCAGGTATGGGACAAAAGATGCTCTTCACCTGAAGCTGGGCGGGAGCTTCCTGTCATACCGATGCACATACCAGATAAAATTAAACCTTCAATGATACTGCGAATGGACTCTGGTGACCTTGTCATAATACCAGGAGCACTGGAAACGCACTGCTCAACGGCCTTTTCTACCAACTGGGCTGTAATCTCGCAATAATATTCATCATGAAGAATACTGGCTAATTTCCAATCTGCCAAAGCGCTGTATTTTCCTACAATATCACCAAGTCCCGCGTGAATCATATGAAATGGTGCCTCTTTCATAATACTAAGATCGGCAATGATGGAATATGGATACACTGCATTATAAGTAACCTTAACACCTTTGGTAATCATCGGTGACACCATCGAAGCATACCCATCCATAGAAGGCGCAGTACACACTACAATATAGGGGACTTTCATTTCAAAACTGACATAGCGGGTAATATCATTCAGTGTTCCCGAACCGACAACAACAATTCCTGTTATATCTGAATTCATGGCTGATCGCAGCTGCTCTACTGAAGCTTCATCCGGATGGAGATGAGGATTGGAGAAAATCAATTTTTCCAATTGGAAGGTCTTAGTAAGGATGTCTTCAACCTCTCTTCCTCCCGCCTCATAGGTATTACAATCGGAAACCAGCAGCAATGTCCCTTTTGGAAAGGATTGCAAAGAATCGACAATATCCCTAAGAATGTGATTACCAATGCGAACATCGTTAATATCAATACTATGGGTTTTTCCGCAGGAACACCCAAATTTCAAACCTGCCAACTCTTGCGGATTTTTCTGCAATAATTCATTCATATCACGAACCACCCCGTATTCTTATTTATACAACTTGTTGTATAAAAGACTGCTGCAAGGAGCTCACTGGTGCTTCTTGCAGCACTTCTTTTACATTTAGCATACTTCTTGTAAGGCATCCTTTACTTCTTTAAGAGAGTCAAAGATCAGAGTTGGCTGTATGTTTGATCCCTGTAAATCTTCTAACTTCGTTTCTCCGGACAATACAAGAATTGTAATCGCATTATTGCCTTGACCGATAGCGATGTCCGTATACAAGCGATCTCCTACAAAAGCAACCTCCTCTGCCTTAAATCCAGTTTTATTTAAAATATACTGCAAAGTGTGAATGGACGGTTTGCCAAAATACTCTGGTTTTACTCCCGTAGATGCCGTAATCATCGCACAAATTGACCCGCAGTCCGGAATAAAACCATTTTCAATCGGGCAATTAAAATCCGGATGTACACCGAGAAAAACAGCACCATTTCTAATAAATTTGCAAGCTTTCGAGACATTCTCATAAGCTAAGGATGTATCAAAACCAACCACTACAACATCAGGATCCTCTTCTACTACATTAATATCAGAATAAATAAAATCACTCTTTAAATATTCATTACCCAAAACAAAGACTTTTTTATCCTGCATTGTATTTTGTATATGATTGATAATAACTTGATTGGAAATTAACATCATATCATCTTTCGCATCATACCCCATACTTCTTATCTTCTTTACATAAAATTTTGCATTTTTAGATGAGTTATTGGTAAAGAACTTGAACTGTATATTTTTTTCTCCTAAAATTTCTAAAAAATCCATTGAACCATCCAGCACTTTTTTTCCTAAGTAAACAGTTCCATCTAAATCAAGAATAAAGCACTTTACCTGTTTTAATACCTGTACGTTATCCACCCTGCATCTCCTTTCTGTCTTTATGTTTTTATGCAGATATTTCTGATTTTGCTTCTTCTGCTGTATTTTTTAGGGCATTTTGATCCAAATAATCATACACAGCTTCTTTGTTCATTCTGAACAAGACGTACAATACCAGATAGACTGCTACTGCAATACCAATCAATACTGCGGATTGACTGAGGAAAGCTAAAAAGACTAAACCCATCAACGGTTTTCCTAAGATATTAAAGCTGGTAATCAATAAAGCACCTACTGGTAAATTAACGCCTACGGATGCACAAATATCCGTGAACATGGGCGCTGTATAGGTACACATATACAAACCAGCACTAAACCAAATCGCACCTGTAATCAGTACTTTAATGATATTGCCGTTTACCAGAGGTACAATCCCTTGCACCATGAAAGGCAATGCTAATAAATCAACGACGGGCAATACTTGATTACCCGGCAAGGCAAGAGCCATGAAGACCATAATAGGAATGAGAATGATACCGGAAATTAAAGTCGCAGGTTCACCATAACCAGTAGCATCATTTACGCCAAGATACCATTTACGTGATTTACTGCCGTTCTTAACAGACTTTTTAGCAGCATCGGTTATTGGCAGAAAGGCTTGGGCAAATAAGCCTGCAACACGAGGAAAGATCGCCATGATTGCACTTGTAGCAATCCCCATTGTCGCAACTTGCCCCCATGCCGCCAATGTACCTAAGGCTTTGAAATTCCCCATGATGCCGATAAAGATGCCCAGCAATAACCCTAGGGAAACGGGCTCACCAAAAAAGCCTAATTTTTTTTGCAGTTCTTCAGGGCTCAATTTAATTTTATTCAAACCAAACGCGTTTAATATAGGGTCAAAGGCTATCGTGAAGAGTGCCGCTTCAATATTATGCATAGCAATAATTGTACAATTAGGGTACTTATAATAGGTTGACCAGCGCTTGGCGATTAGCTCTGCGATGAGCAGACTATACATATTCAATAAAATCATACATCCTAATGATAATATCATATTTTTAGTTACCATATAAATCATAGAACCCCATACCATATAGGAGTAATTATTCCATAAATCACCAGGTTGAAATACATCAGTCCATTTGGTGAGAAACAGTATTGTCTGTACTAATAATCCAACTCCTAAGAAAATCATACCCGCTTCGGT
>JBEQCC010000338.1:0-4191 GCA_041639455.1 Pelosinus sp.
TTTCTTTATTCTTGCCACCGCTTCCGTCAATCTCTCTTCCGGCTGTACTAAAGCAATTCTGACAAAGCCCTCACCGCAATCACCAAAGGCTTTACCCGGAACTACTGCTACGCCTGTGTGATTGAGCAGATCAACAGTAAAATCAAAAGAACTTTGCTTTGTTGGCACTTTAGCCCATATATACATGGACGCTTTTGGACGTTCTACATGCCATCCAATACTGTTAAAACCATCCACAATAATATCACGACGCCGCTGATAAGCTGCGGCCGTTTCTCTTACGCAATCCTGAGGGCCTGTTAACGCAGCAATAGCAGCAAGCTGCACGGGCGCAAATATGCCATAGTCAAAATTCGATTTTAAACGCCCCAGCAGCGATATAACCTCAGAATTACCAACAACATACGCAATACGACAGCCGCACATGTTATAGCTTTTAGACAGGGAATTAAACTCGATACCAATTTCTTTCGCCCCTGGAATACTCAAAAAACTCTCTGGACGATAATCATCGAAGACCAGTTCACTATAGGCAAAATCACTACAAACCACAAACTGATACCGATGTGCCAATGCTACCACTTTTTCATAAAACTCACGTGTTGCCGTAGCAGCTAAAGGGTTATTAGGATAATTCAAAATCATTAGTTTGGTACGTTTTAATATCTCTTCGTCAATCCCATCCAAATCTGGCAGGTAATTATTTTCAGGAGTTAAACACATCTTATGTAGCCAAGCACCAGCAATGTGTGGACCTGTACTAAATATAGGATATCCCGGATCTGGAACAAGTACTGCATCTCCTGGATTCACAAGACAAAGTCCAATATGAGCCAAACCTTCCTGAGAACCAATCAGGGAATGAACTTCGGTACTGGGATCTAATTGTACATCAAATTTTTTATCATACCACTCGACGATCGCCTTGAGCAATTCCGGCTTTCCTTTTGATAACGTATAGCCATAATTATCACCGCACTCCACTGCCTGTCTCATGGCTTTTACAATATGGGGTGCCGGAGGCATATCTGGATTTCCAATGGAAAGCTGAATGATATCCACGCCAGAGGCTGCTGCCTTCTTCTGCAATTCCTCTAATTGCGAAAAAATCGCTGAAGTCAATCCTTTCATGCGCTCAGCTTGATGGATCATATGACCTTTCATCTCCTCAAACAAATTTGATTGTTTTTATCCTTTTCTACACATACTCTTGACACCCCTGCAAAAGCAATAGGTAAAAATAAATTTAGCTGCTACATGTTTGTCAAGCTGCATTCCTTAGAAAAGCCTATCTAAACAAACACTTTTCAGCACTAAAATAAATAATGCCTTATAAGTGAAATCACAACTTATAAAGCATTATTTTACTACTATATCTTACTATTTTTTAGGGCTGCTTATCTATTAATAAATTCCTATTTAAAATTATAAGTTTTTCTGGATGAGATTGATCATTCTTATATACTCTGCCTCACTAAGCAGTACTTTCTTTGCAGGCATCATCTCAAAGGTTCCTCCCCATGAGGGTCCATCCTGATACTTAGGTACTAAATGAAAATGTAAGTGGGATAGTTTATCTGAATAAGCACCGTAATTCAGTTTATCAGGATTGAACGCCTTCATAATTGCCTTTGCCGCTCTTGCCAAATCCTTCATATAAAGTGCATACTCTTTATCATCTAGCTCAGTTAGATGATTTTGATGTCCCTTATAGGCTAGTACACATCTACCCTCATAAGTTTGTTCTTTAAATAGATACAAAGTGGAAACTTCCATTTTACTTATTTCGATCATTAAGTCATCTAACTGTTGATCTTTTAAGCAATAAAAACAATCATTTCCAATACTCATGTTAATCTCTCCCTAACTGTTGATTTTTAATGTCTCAAATGCAAGAAGATCTCCAACACTGCATTTGACTAAGGTTATTTTTTCCATGCTTCAAAAACTTCTATATTGTCGAGGCATATCCCTGTTATTTTCTTGCCTAAAAAATCTCATTTTTGATAATAATTACCCAATTCTTAAAAAGATCTTAGCCCTATTCTACAAACCACGAGCTTTTTTAACTTTTTCAACAAACTTTCTGGCAGTATCGGTAATCAATTGATAATCGCCTGTTTTTGCACCCCCAGTAAGATTACCGCCTACACCAACTGCTACACAGCCTGCTTTTATCCACTCATCCACATTATCAAGACTCACGCCTCCTGTGGGCATCAACGGTGCTTGGGGTAATGGTCCTTTAATCGCTTTAATGAAGGAAGGGCCAAAGGATTCACCTGGGAATATTTTGACAACATCCGAACCTGCTTCCATGGCAGCAACAACGCCCTCAATCGTCATGGCCCCAGCCATAATCGGTATTTGATAGCGATTACATAGCTTGACTGTCTCCACATTTAATGATGGACTGACTATATATTGCGCTCCTGCTAAGATCGCAATTCTTGCGGTCTCCGGATCAAGGACAGTACCCGCGCCAACAATCATTTCATCACCTTGATAGGCTTTGGTCAAATCTTCTATTACTTTACTTGCACCCGGTATGGTAAAAGTAATTTCAATAGCATTTACTCCACCTTTCCTGCAGGCTTCGGCTATTTGTAAGGCTTGTTCTGAACTGTCAGCACGAACAACCGCTACCACCCCAGACTGTGTTATTCTTCTAAGAATATTAAGTTTAGGTATCATATCAAATTTCTCTCCTCAATAAATTATTTTATGGCTTTATTCTTCATTTGAATCCAACAATTACCTGCTAAGATATTCATCAAGTTCTTTACGTGTGGGATAACCATCAGAATCCCCTTTTACCATAACTGCAAGAGAACCAATTGCATTTCCGCGGCGAACGGATTCATTTAGAGGCAATCCCTCAAGAATTCCGGAAAGTACACCGACTGCAAAACCATCACCAGCACCAACAGTATCCACAACGCGTTTAACTTGGAAACCTTTTTCATACCCACTAATGATCTCATCATCTGTCATTGAGTAATAGGCTCCCGCTGCACCGTCTTTCATAATGATAAAGCGAATTCCCTTGGAATGAAGAGCTGCTGAAGTATCCTTCCAATCCAAGCTCCCCACTAATAGCTCCGCTTCCTGAATTCCAGGCAGTATAATATCGGCTTTCTGTGCAATTTCTAGTAACATACGCCTTGACTCCTCCCCCCTCCAAAGCTGTTTGCGTATGTTAGGGTCAAAGGATACAAATAAACCTTTCTTCTTGGCAATAGCAATGGCAGCAAATACTGTTTCCTGACATTCTGGACTCAGCATGGGAAAGATACCTGTAATATGCAGTATTTTTGCATTATCAAAATAACTATCAACTAATGCCGTTGGATTCATATGACTAGCAGCTGAATTCTCTCGATAATAATAAATTTTAGGATCACCAATGTCACTTTGCTCTTTTATCATCATACCTGTCCTGTAACTTGAAGACACCGTAACAAGTGAAGTATCTACGCCTTCCCCACGAATGGTATTCCGTATATATGTACCAAAAGGGTCGTCGCCAATGGAGCTAATCCATCCAGTCTGATGACCTAAACGGGATAAACCAATGGCAACATTCGATTCTGCACCCGCAACTTTACGGGTAAAACTTGTTACAAATTCTAACGGCCCGCTTTGTTCTGCAATCATCAGAGCCATGCTTTCACCTATTGTTATTACTGCTGGCATTCTCTTTCTGGCACCTCATTTCTAATTAACCTTATCATAATCATATAAAATATTGCCCCAATTTCCTTATTTTGAAATTAGGGCAATATTTACAATTGGGTTTTTATCTTTTATTGAGTAATCTCTGCCTGTTTATTGCCATTTTGTACTATCGGGCGCACAAAAAATGCAACTGCTAAGGAACCTAATAGAGCCAAAGAGCCTGCCAATACAAAGGCACTGGTAAAAGCACCTGTTGATTGTACAATATAACCTGTAACTGTGGGTCCAATAACACCAGACAGGTTAGCCAAAAAGTGAACAAACCCACTAACTCCGCCGACGTTTTCACCACTGACAGTATCCTGAATCAGCGCCCAGTAGGTGGAACCAGTTAAATAGAGAGTAAAGATTGCAACTGACATTAAGCCAACAGCCCATTCTACAGATTCTGCAAAACCAGTCAAGGCAACGCACACAGCGGTCGCACCCAAACCGACAACTAATACAATTTTG
>JBEQCC010000339.1:0-4187 GCA_041639455.1 Pelosinus sp.
ATTTCCTCTGCTTCTTCATTACTTAACTTAATATGCCGTTTTTTATGTGCTCCACTAAGCAATGGAGGCTGGGTTAAATATGTTCTTAATCCATTGCTTCCAAACTTTTCATATGCCTTAGTAAGATCACCTCCGTAATATCCTCCATTACCAAATATGGTATGACATTCAATACAAGCTTTTTTCTGAAATACCATTTTCCCCTTGACTGCTTCAGAAGGCACATTTTGCAAATTATTTCCTGCCATTGAGTCATATATAACAAAAGAAAATACAGCCAGGGAAAGAAATACGGTTGATAAAAAAATTTTCAAGGGAAACTGCATAGTGGACTCCTTACTACATTTCTTCTTATTATCAATTATGTTGAATGTTTCTATACATGTTAAAGTAATAAAATCCAGAAAACAACATCATCAGCTTACTTAAAAGATAAACGTGGCAGGAGCGTATTTCCTGCCACGTTTATCAATATTATCTTCGTTGTAAACTCATCTCCCAGCTTTAACCCCAAATCCTGACCAGCTTTTGCTCCGACAACGAACAGGGACGATTCATCCGAATCGTCCCGTCCTGTCTAACCAGTTTAGTGGCACCCAGATTAACATCATAGCAATAATGACTCTGGTGATTCGTCTGGTTAATTTGTCCATATATTGCTTCCAGGTTTTATGTATTCATTTTTTTCATTATTTCTTTTCTTTGCGACCGTCAAGTCCCAGGGCACGTACAATACCGTGAAATACTTCCGTATTATCCATAATACCCTTAAAATAATCCGCTCCAGGACCGTCAGCCGTTAAGGGTACATCATCAGCAGAATGGACTTCTGACGGATCAGAAGCAGGAATATTACCCACTTTCAACTCCCCGCCTTGGGGAGCACGCTTCGGATTGGCAATCGCTTTACCATCAGCCATAATAGCCGGCGGAGTAGGAACGTCCTGGAACTTCTCGTTCTCATAATAATCGGGATGATTGGCAAACTGAACAGCCAAAGTTACATCCGGATTAGGAGCGTCAGGAAAACCATCTCCGTCAGCATCGGCAAAAGTAGGCCAACCGGCATCAGCATAAATACGAACTGCTTCGCGGCCGGTTTTACCGTCTTTTTCATGGTAAGTGCCGGTAATGCTGGCACCATGAGCATGATCCGCTACGACAATAATCAGCGTATCGCCATTCTTTTTGGCAAACTCTTTAGCAATGCCTACCGCTTTGTCCATTTCGATCGTATCATAGGTAGCTCGCTGCCAGTCCATAGTATGAAGCTGCTTATCAATAGAAGCGCCTTCTACCATAAGAAAAAAGCCTTCCTGATTCTTACTTAATACGTTAATGGCAGTCTTGGTCATATCCATAAGAGTAGGCTGATCTGTGAATTTACCAAGAACCGTGGGATTTTTGGTTACCTCACGGTCAACATATACATCCATGTTGTCCAGCTGGAAAAGCCCAAGCAGTTTATCAGGTGTACCTGCCTGTTTTAATTGCGTCTTATTCGTTACAATAGGATATCCCTGCTCCTTAAATTCTTCTATTATATTGCGTTCATCGCTCCGTTTGGAACCCGGTACACTCTTCGGCAAAAAGTGACGAGAACCGCCGCCTAAAATAACATCCGGTCGGCGCAATGGATTAAGCATTTCTTGGGCAATAAAATTTTGCTCGCTCCGTTTGCGAGTATGAGCTAGCATGGCTGCCGGAGTTGCATCTGTTATATTGGCAGTCGAGACAATACCAGTCGACATGCCACGAGTACGTTTTACCAGTTCAATAATATTTTCTACTTTGGGATCATCAAAAGGATCTTTGGTGCTGTCTGCATATACGCCCATTGCATTTACAGCACTTTTCTGACCAGTGGCATAAGCGGAAGCACTGTTGGCAGAATCAGTTGCCAATGAATCATTACCTGATGTGGTGATTAAGGCCAGATTTGACATTTTTTCCATTTCAAGAAGGTCATTATATTTGCCTTCGGTAATACCTTTAGAAAGAATACGGGCCATTTGCCTTGCCTGCAGACTCATTCCATCTCCTACAAAGAGGATGACATTTTTTGCAGGTTTTCTAATCTTATCAGCAGGAACCTCGTAGTTTACAGTACGTTTTTCGGTACCTTTTTCGCTTTTTACGGTTACTGTCACAGTTACTTTTCCCGTCTGCGGAAAAGCAACTTCGTTAATGCGGTATGTACTCATGTTGTCAAGCTTAACAACTGCTTGCTTGCCAAAGAACGTTTCAGCTTCTTTACCATTTACCAGAACTTCAATGGCGATGGCAGGAGTATCATTTTTTACTTCAATAGCAAAATCAAACTTTTGACCTACAAGAAATTTTGCTCGGTCAATGGGCATAATGTTGATGTTTGGTATTTCCGGCGTACTGTAAGCAGCATAGGATACTGTTACGCCAGACATAAGAGATGTTACTACAAGTAGTGCCACTAACAATCGAAAACACCGTGACAGGCATAAAGCAGACATTTTAAGGTTATACACAAGACACCTCCAACATATTTTCTTGACAGACTCGACCCCTTGCCCTCATTATGGCACCAAATTAGGCACAAAGGGTTAATAAATTGTTAAGGTTATGTTAAAGTATCCCATTTAAGCCTATTTTCACCAGCAATGTATGAACAGAGCGATAAAAACTATATGTAGAAAATATGTACAGTTACCAGTTATCCGTGACATTAGGAAGATATTGTTCTAAATTAAAAACTAAACCTGTAGAAGATGTGCAGAATCGCTATATCTATGGTCTTTCCACATATGGCAACGCATTAAAGAATGATCAAGAAATTGATTATGATAATCTCATACTAATGTCAGCTGTCTTCACCGAATGAGTCAGCTCGCCAATTGAAATAATATTCACTCCAGCAGCAGCCAGCTCCGATACTCTTTCTAAAACCACATTTCCTGAAACCTCAACTAAAGCTTTCCCATCAATCATCTTTACAGCCTGCTCGATCATCTGAATATGCATATTATCCAGCATAATAATGTCTACACCCACTGCTAAAGCTTCTTGCACTTGCTTTAAATCTTCAACTTCTACTTCTATTTTTCTAAAATACGCACCTTGGCTGCGCACACACTGTACTGCTGTAGAAATACTTCCTGCAGCCTGAATATGATTATCCTTTATTAATACCATAGAGTCCAACCCATAACGGTGATTTTTCCCACCACCAACCGTTACAGCATATTTCTCCAACATGCGTAAACCAGGGGTAGTTTTGCGTGTGTCCACGATAACTGCAGGAAAGTCATTTACAGCCTCGACATAACGCCTAGTATGAGTTGCTATCCCGGACATTCGCTGCAGCAAATTAAGAGCAACCCGTTCTCCCGCTAATAAGGAACGAGTATTTCCTGCCATACTTGCTATTTTCTCTCCTCTTGGAACTGCTGTACCGTCGGCATAATAGGGATTAATTTGAATCTGAGAATCCAACAAGGCAAAAACTTGGGCAAAGACTTGCATTCCTGCTAAAATAAGATTTTGCTTCGCCAGAAGAAACCCTTGGGATATATGGTCCTCAGGGAAAATCGCTTCACTGGTAATATCGCCAAAGCCGATATCTTCCAATAAAAACCTGCGCAGCAGATCATCTAATGCTAACTTGTTCATGTAAAACACTCCCTTTTCTCCATTGCTGAACCACATGCTTAGAAAAATCCGCATCTTTTTTTTCAGGGTAATCCTCGCGGTAATGTGTCCCTCTGCTCTCACACCTCAGTAACGCTGCTTTTAGTAATAGTTCCGCCAACTGACAAGCATTATGATCATGATACCTCTGTATACTAGTAATATAAGAACTTTCATTATTCTCTTCTTGCTGTAATTCTTTCAGCACCGAACTCATATATTCGCCTTTGCGTACCACTCCTGCTACTCTGTCTAAAGTGATTCCTAACTTCTTAGTATCACAGCGATGATGCAATATTGTGCCGTTAATCATCGCTTTCCTGTTAATTAGAGAATGATTTACAGGAAATCCTTGATTAATAGCATGGGCAACTCTCCGTCCAAAGACAACACCCTCCAGCAATGAATTGCTGGCAAGCCGGTTTGCACCATGCAAACCGGTAGCTGCCACTTCTCCACAGGCAAATAAACATGGCAATGTCGTCTGCCCCCAAAGATTCGTAGCGATACCGCCAATGGTATAG
>JBEQCC010000340.1:0-4169 GCA_041639455.1 Pelosinus sp.
AATGTTTGTTCTATATCTGTAGCAGACTGCAGCATGCAGTCTGCTACCGTTTCTTTGTCTAGACTAGAGTACAAATAGCAATCAGCTTTAACCTGTATCATTGCCAGTGCTTGGGCTTCCCACTGATCAAACATAGAAAAAGATGGTTCATTAATCATGTCCAGCAGTGCTTGAGGAGTCTTGCGCATTTTCAAAATGGGTCCAAAATTGCCATGACTTGGCAGCCCATCGGAACACTCGGCAACACTGATAATACTGCCGCCCTCTTTTACGATTTGCGCACCAGCACTCATCACTTTTACCGTTTGGTACAGATTCTGATCCAAAGGATATCCTGCATTTGTCGTAATGACAATATCAAAAGAATGATCTACCGCAACCATCGCATGATGTTTTACAAATTCGCAGCCTACCCGATGAGCTTGAATAACATCTCCTGCAAACACATTGGTTATTTCTTTATCTCCATTTAATGTCACATTCAACATAAACTGCGGCTTTGCCATTAAACAATTTTGAGTAGCTGCATCCTGCACACCATTGCCTTCAATTACACCCCAAGTACTCTTTGGATTACCGATCATTTCAGCATTATGAAAGTCCTGAATCGTTTTGATTCCGACAATTCCTTGATTTATGCCTTTTGGCCCCCCAGAAAATCCTGCAAAAAAGTGCGGCTCAATAAATCCTGTAACAATTCTAAAATCAGCTTCTACATAGGTCTTATTTAAATACACTTCAGATCCATAACTATTCCGACCAACGTGTACTAATTCCTTATCATCAAAGGCTTCATGATTGATGACTCGAATCGTATCAACGACTTCCTGCCCTAGCATACTAATTAATTCTTCTCTCGTATTATGACGATGGCTCCCTAATCCATTGATCACCACAAAATTCTCTTTAGGAACATGAGACAGCTCTTCGATCAGCCATGGAACTAATTTGTGATTGGGAGTTGGTCTTGTGATATCAGAAATTACAATGGCAACCGTATCTGACGCTTTTACCATTTCCTTTAAAGGAGCAGTTCCGGTAGGATGACGCAGAGCGTGAACAACAGCTCCCTTTTCATCTGCCAAACTCTCTATATGCGGGGGTTCTACTATTACTGCCTTATCAGGAACTTCAATACTAATACTGCCTTTACCATATGCTAATTGTACTTTTTTCATAGAATCATCTCCTTATTCCTCTTTGCTACCTATTTGTACAAATAGTTGTAATCTTCCTGCTTTTTTAGTCATAACTTTTTATACTACTTTTAATTCCTTTTTACTATCATACCCTGAAAAAGATCCTAACTATGCAAAAGATCCCTGGTGCTTATGATCGCTTTTGACCGTAAGCACCAGGGATCTTATACTATTTATATAGTAAGTACGGCTACGATTCAGATGAAACTCGCCCTAAATCGTAGGCGTACTTACTATAATTTTAGTCTTACGTTATATTTTTCTATCATTTTAATAGGCTGATAGGATTCTTTTGCTTTTCGTAAGCCTTCAATCCCCATATCTTCCTCTCGGTTAATATACGTCGCTTGTGAGAAAGTACGAGCACAGAACTCCTGATTGATAATGCTGTATACACCATTGACTCCCATACGGCCTTTTTCCACATGAATCACCGCGGTATCGTCATTGCCCATTTCGCCATAACTAAAGGCTACCATTTTACCATCAATAAAGATAGCTCCTCCTTGAAAACCAAGAACCGTAAAGTTATTCATCGCTTCCACAATTGCATTTCTTTCACAGTCCAGATCATCACCTTTTACACAGCCTCGATCATCGCACCATTCCTGCATAAACTCAATACAGTCCTTCATCATTTCCTCTGTCATAGGTACATATTCATAATTGCTGTATTTTTTCTTAAAACTATTTACATGGTTTTTCTTAGTATGAAATTTACGCCCCTTTAGCTCAATTAAATCTTTCGCTAAATACACATAATCGAAATTATCCCGCACAGCTTTGGATGTAAAGTAACCTGGCTTTGCCTCTTCCATCCACTTGATCATAAAAGCTTCTACGCCTTGCAGCGAAAAAGCAAAATCATTCTCTTTTGCATGCTGTATCATACTATCCAATATCTCTGACAGACCTTCCTTTGGACCAAAGGGTGGTAAAAAGAATTTTACCCCTTCCCAGCAAGCTTTCACACATAGATAATCACCTTCAACCGTCCACTGTATTTTATAGGCTTTACGCCACATAAATAGATTCGTAAAATTATAATGGGCATTTTCATATCGCCGCTCACTAAAGAATCGATCAAATAGCGGCTTATCTTCCAGAGTAAGCTGTTGAAACTTAATAGTAAACCCTCCTCAAACACAACTTTATTCTCCATTATACATGATTAGGCGAAAAAATATAATGGTATTGGCATAAAAAGCATCTGTTATATCGACAGGAATCCTCCTACTAAAAGACGAACTAAGCATTAAAGAATAAAAGTATCGGCTCCTCTTCAATGTCAAAAAGAAGCAGGAACTATAACAAAAATAATTTTCAGGAGATAATTACATGTTAAATGCCGCCCTAAAAATCTTAAAGCAACACTATGGTTATACCACCTTTCGTCCTGGTCAGGAGAAAATCATCACCAGCCTATTAGGCAATAAAGATACCTTAGCCATCATGCCCACAGGCGCTGGTAAATCCCTGTGTTTTCAAATCCCGGCCCTCTTACTGCCAGGTGTCACCCTCGTTGTCTCACCCTTGATTTCTTTAATGAAAGACCAGGTTGACGCATTAAACGGGGTGGGAATTCCTGCTACCTTTATTAATAGCTCCCTCACCTTCTCCCAGGTCAATGAACGTATTTACAATGCAAAATGCAATCGCTACAAAATCATCTATATCGCTCCAGAGCGTTTAGAATCGGAAAGTTTCCAAGCTGCCATCAAGGTCCTTACCATCTCTTTATTAGCCATAGATGAGGCCCACTGTGTCTCACAATGGGGACATGATTTTCGTCCAAGCTATCGGGCCGTTGGATCTTTTATTGCCTCACTGACCAACCGCCCCATTATTGGTGCCTTTACTGCCACCGCTACTACAGATGTAACACAAGACATTATTACCTTATTGTCCTTAAAAAATCCTGATATGTATATGACTGGTTTTGATCGTGAGAACCTATCCTTTACCGTTATTCGCGGTGAAAACAAGCAAGACTTTACCCTTAAATATATTACCGCCAACAAAGAACAATCCGGAATTATTTATGCGGCTACCCGTAAAGAAGTAGATAATCTTTACAGTCTATTATACAAAAAAGGTTACTCTGTAGGCAAATATCATGCTGGACTGCCTGATAAGGAACGCCAGCACTACCAAGAACAATTCATCTATGACAATATCAGTATCATGGTCGCTACCAATGCCTTTGGTATGGGGATTGATAAATCCAATGTACGCTATGTAATTCATTACAATATGCCCAAAAATATGGAAGCCTATTACCAAGAAGCAGGTCGTGCGGGACGAGACGGAGAACCAAGCGAATGCATGCTGCTGTTTGGCGCCCAAGATCCTTTGTTACAACGATATTTGATCGAGCAAACAACATTTGATACTGACCGCAAGACCAATGAACTTAGCAAACTCCAAACGATGGTAGATTATTGTCATACCCCAGAATGCCTGCGAAAATTTATCTTAAGTTATTTTGGTGAGACAAGTGATATAACAGAATGCGCCAATTGCAGCAATTGTAAGGATGACAATGAACTTACGGATATTACATTAGACGCCCAAAAGATCTTTTCCTGCGTCATGCGAGTTAAAGAACGTTATGGCACGACTTTAATTGCCAGCGTATTAAAAGGATCTAAGGACAAAAAGGTCCTACAGCTGGGTTTTGATAGCCTATCCACCTATGGTTTATTAAAAAATTATACCTTACCAGAAATACGGGATGCCATTAATCGGTTAATTGCTACGGATTATCTAATGTTAACGGATAGTGAATATCCGGTAGTGAAACTGGCACCAAAAGGAGTCGCCGTATTAAAAAATCAAACAAAAGTATGGCAGAAAGTACCGAAACGTACCCAGAAAATCACAGCAGACAATTCTCTCTTTAGTTTGCTGCGAAGCTTACGTAAAACCATTGCTGACAGAGAACAAATACCACCCTATCTTGTATTTGCC
>JBEQCC010000341.1:0-4167 GCA_041639455.1 Pelosinus sp.
GCTTGCGGACAAAACAATTTTTCTTTATTATTGCTCATGACATATCAGAACGCAAGAAAACAGAAGAACGATTGCGCTATGTGACCTTCCATGATTCACTTACAGGACTGTATGCCAGATCCTATTTTGAAGAAGAAATACGACGTTTGGATATGCGTCGCAGCGGGTCAGTGGGCTTAATGGTATGTGATTTGGACGGCTTAAAGTTAGTAAATGATACATTAGGTCATGAAAGCGGCGACCAAATGCTCATTAACGCTGCCAATATTTTCAGGAGTAGCTTTCGTGATGGTGATGTGGTATCAAGAGTCGGTGGTGACGAATTTGTTGTAATTATGGAGAATATTACAAGAGAGCACATGGAAGAAGCCTGCCAGCGGTTAAAAAATGGAATCCGGATGAATAATGAATCAAATCAGGATGTACCGGTTAGTTTATCTATCGGATTTGCTATCAGCAGCGGGCCTTCTATGACGATGAGAGAGTTATTTAAGGAAGCGGATAATAATATGTATCGGGAAAAGCTGCATCGCGGACAAAAAGCACGGAGTGTAATTGTACAAAAAGTTGTCAATCTGCTGGCAACTCGGGACTTTATTACCGATGGTCACGGAGATCGCCTCCAGGATATAGTATCAAGCCTTGCCAGGGCAATTGGTCTATCGGAAAGAAAAATAAATGATATGCGTCTTTTAGCGCAATTTCATGATATTGGGAAGGTCGGTATATCAGAGAAAATTTTAATGAAGGAAGAGCCGCTTACTCCCGAGGAAGCCATGGAAATGCGAAGGCATTGTGAAATCGGTCAGCGGATTGCCTTATCCGCACCGGATCTTACTTCGATTGCCGATTGGATTTTGAAACATCAGGAATGGTGGGATGGTACCGGTTATCCATTAGGTATTGCAGGTGAAGATATTCCCATTGAGTGCCGTATACTTGCAATTGCCGATGCTTATGATGCGATGACAAATGATCGCCCCTATCGCAAAGCTATGCCTCATGACAAAGCAATTGAGGAGCTAAAACGCTGTGCAGGAACACAATTTGATCCTGTGCTTATTGAAAAGTTTTGCGTGATCATGGAAGCTTCTGATGAAAAAAATTGAATCGAATCATTATTTTATAATGAAAGAGAATAATAAGGTGGATGACAGGATCATCCTAAATCATTCAAGAAATATGGGTAAGCATCGTAAAAAAGTTATTGCATTATTATGCACGACTAATGTATAATTATAACATTATAAGGGGGGACGGTAATGAAAGTAAGCGTTATCGGTGCAACAGGGTATGCTGGAGCAGAATTATTACGTATTTTAAGCAATCATCCGGAAGTAGAGGTTGCTGCGATTACCTCAGAAAGTCACACGGGTATGAGCATTGCAGAAATATATCCTCATCTGGCGGGGTTTTATGATAAAAAATTAACGAGCATGAAGGATATTGACCAATTTGCTGATAGTCAGGCAGTATTTATTGGTTTACCTCATGGTCATGCCATGGCAATTGGCAGACCATTGGCAGAGCAAGGCATAAAAGTGATTGACTTAGGAGCTGATTATCGTTTCCGTGATGAATCCATATATGAATCCTGGTATAAAGTAGAGCATACGCACCGTAATTCCGGTGCAGTATACGGGCTGACAGAATTATATCGTCAGCCAATCAGGGCAGCCAGTATTGTTGGTAATGCGGGTTGCTATACTACGGCTAGCATATTAGCCTTGGCTCCTTTAGCAAAATCCCATTTAATTGATATGAAAAATATTGTGGTAGATGCCAAATCAGGCGTTTCCGGTGCGGGGCGCGGACTTAGTCAGAACGTTCATATGGCAGAGATGTCAGAAAATCTGAAAGCTTATAGCATTGCAGGGCATCGTCATACACCTGAAATTGAACAGGCATTGCAGGAGCTTTCCGGTCAGGATTCGCTGATCAGTTTCACACCCCATTTGATTCCTATGTCACGGGGGATCTTGAGTACTTGCTATGCCACTTTACAAGAAGGAGTAAAACCAGAAGATATTGATCAGGCATTTTATGAGATGTATGGTCAAGAATTCTTTATCAGACTATTAGGACGAGGCGGGTATCCTGCTGTAAAGCATACGCGAGGGTCTAACTTCTGTGATTTAGGCTGGCACACTGATTCTCGTACCAATCGAGTCATCGTAGTATCGGCAATTGATAATTTAGTAAAAGGTGCAGCAGGGCAGGCGGTACAGAACTTTAATGTAATGTTTGGTTTTAATGAAGACAGCGGCTTAAAGCAAGTTGCGCTATACCCTTGAATTAGCTTGGAATTATAAGGAGGTTTCTTACATGTATACAGAAATTAAAGGCGGTATTACAGCACCTAAAGGATTTAAGGCTGCTGGAGTGCAGGCAGGGATAAAAAAGAGCGGTAAACATGATGTAGCAGTTATTTACAGCACAATACCTGCTAGTGTGGCAGGAGTATGTACGACCAATACCATGGCAGCAGCTCCAGTGGCTGTATCTCGCTTAGCTTTTGAAAGTGGTATTGCGTCAGCGATTGTTGTGAATTCGGGATGTGCCAATGCTTGCACGGGTGAACAGGGACTTTCTGACGCCAATGCGATGGCTCAAATCACAGCCGATCTTCTAAGCATACCAAAGGAAGATGTTCTGGTCGCATCTACAGGTATTATTGGAGTGACACTGCCAATGGAGAAAGTAACAGCAGGCATTAAAGCGGCTGTTGCCCAGTTAGGTCCAGATGAACAAGATTATTCTACCCTGGCGATTATGACTACTGATACGTTTCAAAAGCATTGTGCTTATGAATTTGAGCTAGGCGGTGTGCCTGTACGTATTGCTGGTATTGCCAAGGGATCAGGAATGATTCACCCTAACATGGCTACAATGCTGGCATTTATTACAACTGATGCTGCCATTGCTCCGGCTCTGCTGAAACAAGCGTTGACAGATGCTGTGAATGTATCCTTTAATATGATTTCTGTAGATGGAGATACTAGTACAAACGATATGGCAACCGTACTGGCAAATGGATTGGCAGGCAATACAAAGATTGATACTAAGAATGAGGATTATGCTGCCTTTACAAAAATACTAACAGAAGTATGCATTTATTTAGCAAAACAAATTGTTGTTGACGGTGAAGGTGCAACCAAGTTCTTGGAACTGAATGTAACAGGAGCTGTCAGTTTTGCAGATGCGAAAAAGACTGCCGTGGCGATTGCGAAATCACCGTTGGTTAAAACCGCATTCTTTGGTGAAGATGCCAATTGGGGACGAATTTTGTGTGCTGTAGGTTATTCAGAAGCAGCGGCAGATCCTACTAAGATATCCTTGTCCATTGGTGATTTGAGCATTGTAAAACAAGGTCTAGGCGCTCCAATTGACGAACTTGAATTGAAAAAAATTATGGCTGAACATGATATTAGAGTCGTTGTGGATTTAGGTTTAGGCCAAGCAGAAGCTACGATGTGGACTTGTGATTTTTCGTATGAATACGTAAAGATTAACGGAGAATACCATACCTAAGGAGGTAGAAATGTGAAAAATTCTTTGGAAACTGCTGCCGTATTAATTGAAACTTTGCCATATATGCAGGATTTTTATGGCAAAACAGTGGTAATTAAATATGGCGGTAATGCCATGATTAATAATGAATTGAAAAATAGTGTAATTCAAGATATTACACTATTAAAATATGTAGGAATGAGACCCATCGTTGTTCATGGCGGTGGTCCGGAAATTACCAGTGTTTTAAATAAATTCGGTAAAAAGACAGAGTTTATCAGTGGTCTTAGGGTAACGGACGAAGAAACGGTATCCATTGCAGAAATGGTGCTTGTTGGTAAGATTAATACAGAAATTGTGAACTTATTAAATCGCCATGGATCCAAAGCAGTAGGCTTAAGCGGGAAAGATGCCAACTTGATACTTGCAAAAAAACATTTAAAAACGTTCAAGTTTTCTAAGTGACAAACAAAAAACACTTTTAGGAGTAGCAGATTTTGTTTTTACTGAAAATTAAAAAAAAAATAAACCATAAAAATTTCGAAAAATACATTTCCTTTATTTCGTCTTTATTAGCTCATTATTGTATTTAGTTGCTGAGTTAACGCCGATCGTCCCATGGCAACTTTGATTTAATCAAAGTGAACAATTTAGCTG
>JBEQCC010000342.1:0-4164 GCA_041639455.1 Pelosinus sp.
ATAGATATCATCAATTGGAGGTGTTTGGGTATGAGTGAGGTATTATTGCATTATACGCGGGGAGGCAAGGTGGAAAGCAGGCACCATGCTGATGTCGCTGTTGTAGATAGTACAGGGAAGATGGTCTGGGAGCTTGGAGATGGCAAGAGGCCGATGTTTTGGCGATCGGCTGCAAAACCTTTTCAAGCATTGCCTCTTATTGAACAAGGTGGCGTAGAACGATTTCGTTTAACAAATGAAGAAGTTGCTTTTATGGTATCATCTCATAGTGGTGAGTCTGAGCATGTGAATCTTGCTTACAGTCTATTAAAAAAGATTGGCTTATCAGTTGATTCTTTGGCGTGTGGGGCAGCCAAACCGATGAGTAGTAAAATGGTGAAGGAATTAATGCTGCAGAATTTGCCCTATCAGGCGGTACATAATGCCTGCTCAGGTAAGCATAGTGGTATGCTGGCTCTGGCCCAAATGCTTAAAATCGATCCTGCAGGATATACTGATCTTTCCCATCCAGTTCAACAAATTATGCATCAGGCTGTTGCTGATAGTGTAAATTTGCAGAAAGATGAAGTCGATACAGGAATTGATGGCTGTGGTGTGCCCGTGTTTTATTTGCCATTGTATAATATGGCTTGGGCCTATGCTCGTCTGGCTAAACCAGAACAGGGGCAATGGGGAGGGCGTGAGACGTCAGTACGCCTAATTCGTGATGCCATACTCGCTCATCCTCAAGTGGTGGCAGGAAGTAAACGCTTTGATACTGTACTCATGAATATTACGAAAGGACGTATCTTAGCTAAGATTGGGGCAGAAGCGGTATATTGTCTTGCATCGGTACCCGATGGTCTGGGGGTAAGCTTTAAAATTGATGATGGCGGCTTTAGAGCTATTACCCCTGCGGGAATAGCAATATTGAAGAAATTAGAGTTATTGTCGGCTGCTGAATATCAGGCGCTGATCGAGTATTTTCCACCTGTATTGAAAAATCACCGCGGTGATGTAATTGGCACCGTAGAAGCGGTAATCTAAATAAAAAAGCAACAACTTGGCTTATGCCTTACGTTGTTGCTTTTTTATGTTAGATATTCTAGATTTTAGAAACGACGTTCATCACCATTATCTTTGCCCTGAAGTCCTTTAGGATGAGAGCCCTGTTCTGCATTCTTGAAGTCTTTTTTGAATGTTTCCGCATCAATTCCTAATTGAGCTGCGACATCTGACCAAGCATTATTGATCTTTTTCAATGCGAGTACATTTTTAATTGGCTTTTTGCTAGCTGTAGCTAGCTGACTTGCCATTCCGATATCATAAGGGCGGTAACCATCTTGAAGCAGGTTTAGGGCAGATTTTTTATCGATACCGGTTCTTTTATTAAGTTGATCGGCAGCCAGGTTTTGATGTGCGGTTTTTATTTGTTCTTTGGTAATACCTAAAGACTCAGCAACATCTTTCCAGTTATTATCAGCTGTTTTTTGGCTTATGACATTGTCGATGGATTTGTTGCCGGCCTTGGCTAGAAATGCTGCTTTGCCAATATCTTTAAAGCTCATGCCATTATTGTTATACTTCAGAACAACGGATTGTTCAATACCGAATGTGTCAGAAATTCTTTTGGATGCGATTTGTGGGTCCAATTGTTTTTTTGTTTCTTTTTGGTGATATGCTGAAGGTGTTTCTTGCGTTTTTGCCGCTTGGGCAATAAAAGGAGTAGCGGCACCTGCTATAATAAATGTACCAGCAACCATGGTGGCAATGGTTTTTTTATTTACTATTTTCATGTCAGATTCCCCCTGTACAATTGTCAGCCGTATTGGCTGCTGAGATCAGTATACAAAGAAGATATGACAAAGATATGACAACTGCTATTTTATTTTATAATAGGGAGTGTAAAAGTAAAGGTGGACCCCTTGTCGACATGGCTGTATACACTGATTTCACCTTGCATGGCGTGTACCAGTTTTTTTGTAATGGCAAGTCCAAGACCTGTACCGCCATAGGTGCGTGCTCGTGATTTATCAGCCCGATAAAAGCGATCCCATATATATGGGAGATCGTCAGGAGAAATGCCTGGTCCTTGGTCAATGACAGAAATAGCAACTTGATGTTTTGTCACAGATAAGTGAATCGTGATAGTAGAGTTTTCAGGTGAATAACGAATGGCATTTGTCAGCAGATTGGTAAATACTTGTTCTAGACGAATCGGATCGCACCATACATAAGGCAATTGTTCTGGTATATCCGTTTTCAGAGTAAGATGCTTGGGATTAAGTAATGTTTCTATTTTAGTTGCTTCTGTTACTAACCAGATTTGTAGATCCAGCTTTTCGCAAAGTATGGATAATTCGTCTGCTTCTAATTGTGATAGGTCAAGCAAATCACTAATTAAGCGGTCAAGACGCTGGCTTTCTTGCAAAATGGTAGCAATATAACGCTGCTGCTGTTCTGGTTTAGGAGCTAAACCGTCTAAGATTGTTTCAGATAAAGCTTGGATAGAGGTTACAGGAGTTTTTAATTCATGAGAAACATTAGCTAAGAAGTTTCGCCGGTTTTGTTCGATTTCAGCTAAAGAGTCTGCCATGGTATTAAAGGTGCGTCCTAAACCACCGATTTCATTATTGCCGATTGCTGTAGTGCGGCTGTTATAATTGCCGTCTGCAAAATTTTTAGCAGCTTGGCTGATATTCGCAATCGGCTTGGTAAGGCTGCGGGCAATAAGAAATCCGGCAAGGATTGCGGTAATAATGCTGGCAAGCAAGGAGTAAAGCAAAGTTCTTTCTAATGAAGACACGGTTTTGTTTACTCCTATAATAGGAGCATCTAAAAAAATTACAATGGGTGTTGGGGCCTCTGGTATAGCAAAGGTAACAACAATAGAGGGATCTCTCCGATAGGCGGGGCGTATCCAAGAATGAGGACTGTCAGTAAACAAGTTAATGTACTCTTGCCGATCCTCTTGGAAACGTTTCGACCAATTATTGGGGGGGCGGCCGGCAAGTACGATACCTTTTTCGTTAATTAGCCAGATTCGTCCTCCGGCAAGTTCACTAATTCTGTCAAGAGCTTCATTAGTGGGAATATTGCCGGCTAAGAGATTAGGTGTTAATAGTTCTACTACTGCTCGGCCTTTAAATAATAGATCTTGCCGCTTGGTATCTACAGCATTGGATCGGACTAAATAAGACATAAACAATGTTAAGGTGATTGTGCTTAATAAGATGATCCCAATATGAGAAAGAAGTATTTTGCTGAAAATAGAACGGATCATTTGCCTAGTACCTCAAATTTATAACCGATTCCCCATACCGTATGAATGTAACTGTAATTTGAATTATGTAATTTTTGGCGCAGACGCTTAATGGTTGCATCTACTGTACGGTCATCCCCATCAAAATCGTAGCCCCAGACATTTGTGAGGAGCTGCTCCCTGGAAAATGCAATCTGGGGGTGGCGGGCGAGAAAAAATAACAGTTCAAATTCTTTAGGAGATAGGGAGGCTGACTGTCCGTTGCACTCAACTCCTTGCGATGTAGGATTAATAGAGAGTTCAGTAAAATTTAAGGTAACTCCATTTTGTTGTAATAAGCCGCTGCGGCGCAATACTGCTTTAATTCTCGCAACTAATTCTTTAGGACTGAAGGGTTTAGTAATATAGTCATCGGCTCCTAAAGAAAAGCCCGTGATTTTATCAGATTCCGCGCTTTTAGCCGTCAAGAATATAACCGGAACAGAACGTTGAATGGCTTGACATATATCCCAGCCTGATAATTTTGGTAACATCACATCAAGGATTAATAAGTCAGGCTGCTCTTTTGTTTCTATGGCAATGGCGATATCGCCATCTGCGGCCGTATAAACAATAAAACCCTCCTTTTCCAAATATAATTTTACGACTTCACAAATAGCAGGTTCATCGTCGGCTACTAAAATTTTGATAGGCATATGCTCACCTCTATCGTATTTAATATTCAAAGCAGTATTTTTTTACCATATGCAATCCATATGTTGTTCACCATACACAGCATATTTAATGTTACGTAAAATAATTTCATCTCTTTGTTTTTTCCTGATCAAATATAACAAAACATACAAATTTCAGTTAGCATTGGGGTAGATTCAAAAAATAAATGAAATTTCAGGAGCTCAAGAATTTTTATTGCATTTAAAAAT
>JBEQCC010000343.1:0-4158 GCA_041639455.1 Pelosinus sp.
CGTGTGCTCTTCCGATCTCTGCCTTTTCTAAACGATCAATCAGACCGGTAAGTGTTGAATTGTCTAGCAAAACATTCTTGCTAAGTTCTGATATAGAGATATTGTCTTTTGTGAACAAGGAATAAAGCACGACCAGTTGTCCTGGTGAGATTTCTAAACCCGATTGATCTAATATTTTTTTTGTATAGGAAAAATGTTTTTGTTCTGATTTTGCTAAAAGGATACACATACTATCAAGGATCTGGAGCAATATCGTATTCACCTCTGAATCATTCTTGTAATTTGTATACAAATTTTATGCATATCAATTATTTTATACGGTTTTTAAGTATTGTCAATAATGAAGATTGCAGTTAGGTGGAGTTACTCCAGAAATCAATTTATAATACCCACCAAAACATTATCAGTAATTCGCTGTATAAGTAATTAATCCTCCACACAAACCATAAAAAAGCAGATCGCCCCTTACAGGGAATCGATCTGCTTTTATCGGTTTTCTTATTTGAACACTTTAATGCGTTCGTCTAATGGCTTAAATTCTTTCTCACCGGGATCTGCGGTTGGCTTTCCAAAAGGAAGCTGTGCAATCAATTTCCATGATGCTGGAACATTCCATTTTTGAATGACTTGCTCTTCGATCAGAGCACCATAATGCTGCAGGGAAGCACCGAGGCCTTCTGCTTCTAATCCAGTCCACACAACTAATTGTACCATGCCGGAAGCATGATGTGACCAAATAGGGAAGTTATCTTTATAAAGAGCAAATTGAGTTTGAAGATCTTTAATCACAGTTTCATCTTCGAAAAACAATACAGTACCATATCCACTCTTAAAAGAATTTATCTTTTCTTCCGTAGGAGCAAATGCATTTTCAGGAACAATCTTTCTAAGAGCTTCTTTGGTAATATCCCATAATGTATCGTGCTGCTCTCCTAATAATAAGAGTATTCTAGCACTTTGTGAATTAAATGCAGATGGAGTATGCTTTACAGCAGCTTCAATGATTTCTTGTATCTTCTCATAGGATACAATTTCTTCTTTACTAATACTATAAATCGAACGTCTTGCTTTTAAAGCGGCATAAAAATCTTTGGACATGACTGACACCTCATCTTTACATTTTAATTTTTTTATATTTACAAGCAGCTTTTGATAGAAACCGCCTAAAATAATTGTTTATAATACTTCTTATAATATTAGTCAATGTTTTTTCGAAAAAGATACGGCTTATGCAGCATAAATTTCATTATATCTATGATCTTCGTATAACTCTCAAAGTTGAAATCTTTATTTAATATATTTACCATCATACATTAAAAACCTTTTCCATGTAGGGTAAGACTGAAAAAAATAGACTATTTCATCTCAGCTATATGAAAATCGAATATATATAATATGATTGCCGCTAACAAGAATGTGACAGACCAGGCGAAGAACGGTTTTGAATGATGAATTTTTACGAATGAAAAAAGAGCAACATCAAACAAGGTTGATATTCGCCAGGACCAGCCATTTTGATAGGAGATTCCTCCTAATATATAATCAATCAGTTCAATAGTGCTAAAAATGGAAACCCATAAGGCAACGTAAGCGTACCGCATCAGTTTTCCTGATGAAGGAAAACGGGATAAGAAAATAAATACCGTAGCCGGTAGAGCAATATAAGAGTTAAGTAATTCAACAACAGTAGATGTTGTTACGAAAAAGTCCGGACCAAACCCCCATAAAACATGATGATATGTCAATAGAGAGGCGCTTAAATTCACAACCATGACAAAAAGCATAGTGGGATAATAGCTTTGCAAATTCTTCCAATCTCCAAAGAGATAAACGCCGATGATAAAAGCACATACTAATAAAAACCTAAAAATAAACAACTCTATCATTTAGCATCCACCTTATTATATTACTTATATAATAGTGTATGTAACCCTTGCATGTACTAATTCTTAATGCGTTAAGAAAAAATAATGTGCCTCGGAGAGTTGAAGGATAAAATAAGGTAATTTGTACAAAATAATAATCTTAAAGACTCTATGAACAGCGGGGGATACAAAGAAATGCTTAGTGCAGAGACGATTATTACTATAATCGCCATAGTAATTACATTGCTCTTATTGATCTTTGCCGTTGATTGGCGATATTTTCGGGATTGGATTGTGGTTTTTCTCTTGATATGCGTTATTGATTTCGCATGGGGGAGTCCAGTTGTGAATTTAAAGTTATTGGACTATCCTATCCGGTTGCTGCCCCATTACTATAACACAAGCATTTTGTTTGAATTATGGGTGTTTCCCACTGCGTGTATTTTGTATAATCAAGTCACAAGACAGCGAGGTTTATGGCCGATCATCTATTATGCAGCGATATTTAGTGCAGTCATTACTGCCATTGAATATCCTCTGGAATTATATACCGATCTGATTGAATATTTAAATTGGAGTTGGTTCACAAGTTTTTATACGATCATGATTACATTTTTATGTTCAAGAGCTTTTATAGCCTTTTTCCGCTGGGGCTGTAATTATTATGGGGGTAAGTAATGATTCCAATTAACTTCAACAAAAAAACATAAATGGGATTCGAGCAGCAAATCCTAGGCGATTGCTCATATATTGGTAGACAGTCCTTTTGGTAAGTGATAAACTACTGTTATATAAGTAATGAGATCGTAGAGTATTCCATAACAGCATAGAACATTTTATCTCAATGACGAGGAATGAAATAGCTGATCAGAACTATGAAGGCTAAAGTACGGGATTTAAACCGGCTTTAACCTTTTTCTTTATTAAATTAAGATGTTAAAAAAATGATTTTAACAATACGAGGGGGATGGGATATGAAAATTGAAACAAAAGCGATTCATCTTGGGCATGCAATAGATAAAGAGACAGGTGCAATAGCACCTCCAATACATTTGTCGACAACCTTTGAACGTGATGCAGATGGCAGCTATTCTCGTGGTCACGTTTACAGTCGTTTGAGCAATCCGAATCGAGATGCTTTGGAAAAGTGTTTGTGTGGTTTAGAAGGGGGAGAAGGAGCTGCTGCATTTTCCTCTGGTTTAGCAGCGATCTTAAATGTTTTTCAGGCACTGCTTCCCGGAGATCATGTCGTTGTATCTCAGGATTTATATCATGGAACTACTCGCATATTACAAGATATTTTAGAGCCCTGGGGACTGCAAGTCAGTTACGTGGATGTAAATGATTTTTCTCAAGTACGGGCAGTGATCAAAGACAATACTAAGATTATCTATTTGGAAACTCCATCAAATCCTTTGTTAAAAATCACCGATATCTCTGCTTTATCAGCCATCGCTCATGAAGCAGGGGCCCTTTGTGTTTGTGATAATACTTGGCCGACGCCTATACTGCAAAGACCTTTGGAATTGGGAGCTGATATTGTTGTCCATTCTACGACTAAATATTTCGGTGGACACAGTGATGTTTTGGGTGGTGCTGTAATCAGTAAAGTAAAGAATGCTTTTTTTGATAAAATTCGTATGCTGCAGCAAATCGGCGGAGCAGTTCCGGCACCCTTTGATTGCTGGCTGGTATTACGGGGCATTCAGACTCTAAGCTGCCGTATGAAAAATCATTCGGAGAATGCTTTAGGGATCGCCAACTTTTTACAAAAACATCATGGAATTGAAAAAGTATATTATCCAGGGCTAGCCGACCATCCAGGACATGAGATTGTATTGCGGCAGATGAGTCAATTTGGTGGTATGCTGTCCTTTCAAGTTCGAGGCAATCGAGAAGAGGCTTTGGCATGTATCGGGCGGTTAAAGATTATTCAAAGGGCGACAAGCTTGGGTGGCGTAGAAAGTCTGATTGAACATCGGGCTTCCATTGAAGGACCCCAGAGTAAAACTCCCGATAATTTACTGCGGTTTTCAGTAGGATTGGAAAATATAGATGATCTAATTGCCGATCTGAATACTGCATTAGGATAAACTGATTTACTAGAGGGCAAAAAAGAAGAGACGTGGTGTAATTGATTTACACCACGTCTCTTCTTTATAACCGCTAGGCTATTTTAAACGTAGATGCCACTTCGTTTAATTCGGTAGCAAGGGAGGCTAAAGATTCAGCATTTGTGCGAATTTCATTCATGTTATTTTCCTGCTGGTTAATGGTTTGTGCAACAACGCTG
>JBEQCC010000344.1:0-4157 GCA_041639455.1 Pelosinus sp.
CTATTGCTACGGCAGTAAATATGGCACCAATTCAGTCTCATGTGCTGGAGGTCATTCGCCCGTACTTTAACTTGGCAGAAAAAATGGGTTGTTTGGCCATTAATTTGGCCGAAGGACGTATAACAGCAGTCGATGTAGAATATAATGGGGAAATTAGTGAAGTCGATACAAAAATGCTAACCACAGCCATGATTAAAGGCTTGCTAAATTCCATTTTGACAGAACATATTAATTATGTGAATGCTCCAGGGGTTGCAAAATTCCGTGGTATTAAAATTCGCGAAGTAAAAAGTAAAGAAACAGCTAATTTTGCTAATTTGATTACTGTGCGAGTGTATACGGATAAGAAGACTCATGTTGTAGCCGGAACTTTGTTTGGACATGAAGAAGGCCGTATCGTAATGATTGATGGCTATCGAGTGGATGTTGAGCCTCAGGGCTGGCTGATTGTGGGACTTCACTTGGATCGTCCGGGAATGATCGGTTATGTTGGCACCATTTTAGGTACTGATGGGATTAATATTAACAGTATGCAGGTTGGCCGTACAGAGGTTACGGGAACCAATATTATGGTGATGAGTGTAGATTCTGATGTACCAGCAGCGACTATGCTTAAAATAAAAGCTGTGGATGGAATCTTGGGAGCAAAAATGATTAACTTTTGTGTAATTTAGGAGGAAAAAGTATGGCTAGTGTAAAACCTTTCCGCGGTCTTAGACCGGCACCCGAATTGGCAGATAAAGTTGTTTCTCTGCCCTATGATGTCATGGACTCTGTTGAGGCAAGAGCCATTACATCCAAAAATGAATTGAGTTTTTTGCGAGTTACTAAATCTGAAGTAGACCTTGCCCCTGATGTGAATCCATATTCAGAAGAAGTATATCAAAAAGCCAATGAAAATCTTCAGGACTTTATAAAAAAAGGAATTTTAATCCAGGATGAGAAACCTTGCTTTTATATTTATAAGCAGCAGATGGGAAGCCATACCCAGGTGGGATTAGTGGCAACGGTATCTGTTGTTGAATATAACAATAATATTATTAAGAAGCATGAATTGACCAGACCCGATAAAGAACAGGATCGAGTCAACAATATTACAGCTACAGGGGCGCAGACAGGAGCTGTATTTATAACCTATAAAGCAAATGATCATATGAATGCTGTTATAGCCCAGGGAATGGCAAAACAGCCGGTATATGATTTTGTTACCGAAGATGGAAATAGTCACACGCTGTACGTTGTAGATGATGCTGTTAAAATAAAGGCAATTGAACAGGCTTTTGCCCGTATTGAATCCTTATATATTGCTGATGGACATCATCGTTCTGCTGCTGCTGCCAGGGTTTATGAAACCTATAAAGCAAATAATCCTGATCATACTGGTGAAGAAGCATATACCAGGTTCCTAGCAGTCATTATTCCTCATACAATGACGAAGATTATGGATTATAATCGAGTTGTAAAAGATTTAAATGGATTAACAGAAGAGGTCTTTCTCGAAAAAATCCAAGAAAAATTTACTATTGAACCGTGTACTCGTATCTCATGTAAAGCGGAATATCCCCATTATTTTGGAATGTATCTGAATAAAGCATGGTATAAATTAGTGGCGAAACCAGATAGTTATGATGAAACAGATCCCGTAGGAAAGCTGGATGTTAGCATTCTCCAGAGTAATCTGTTAGAGCCTGTTTTGGGCATTGGGAATCTTCGTACGGATAAACGCATTGATTTCGTCGGAGGCATTCGCGGTATGGGAGAATTAGAGCGTTTAGTAGATAGTGGTGAATATGTTGTTGCTTTCTCCATGTTCCCGACGTCGACTAAGGATTTAATGGCAATTGCTGATGCTGACCAGATTATGCCGCCTAAGTCAACCTGGTTTGAGCCGAAACTTAGGGATGCGATCGCAGTACATTTAATAAACGGAGGAAACTAAAGATGGCACAGCGTATTTTTAATTTTAATGCAGGTCCAGCAGTACTGCCTTTAGAGGTGTTGGAAGAAGTACAAGGTGAATTACTCAACTATCACGAAACGGGCATGTCCGTTTTAGAAATGAGCCATCGTTCGAAAGCATATGAAGCGATTAACCGTCAAGCCGAGGCCAATCTGAAGGAGCTGTTGGGCTTAGGTGATAACTATATAGTACTATTTCTGCAAGGAGGGGCAAGTACCCAATTTGCGATGATACCAATGAATTTCCTGCCGCCGGGCCGGACAGCAGACTATATATTGACCGGTGCCTGGTCAGAAAAGGCCCTTAAAGAAGCCAAATTATTTGGTAATACTCATGTAGCAGCAACAACTGCTGAGGGCAACTATAAGCGCATTCCGAATCTGGACGAAATTCAGCTAAGTGATAATCCTGCCTATGTCCACATCACTTCGAATAATACGATTTTCGGCACCCAATGGCAGGAACTACCTTCCTTTGGTCAAGTGCCATTGATTGCAGATATGTCATCGGATATTTTGTATAAGCCCTTTGATGCAGAAAAATTTTCTTTAATTTATGCAGGAGCACAAAAGAACTTAGGTCCTTCGGGTGTTACTGTTGTTATTGCTCGCAGAGAGCTATTAGAGAATAATCCTAAGGATATTCCTACGATGCTGCGATACGAAACTCATGCTAAAAATGATTCCCTTTATAATACGCCACCGACTTTTTCTGTGTATGTACTAAATTTAGTGTTGCAGTGGATTAAGAAGCAGGGCGGATTAGTGAAAATGCAAAAGCGTAATGAAGAAAAAGCGGCTTTGATTTATCATACGATTGACAACAGCAATGGTTTTTATATAGGGCATGCACAAAAGGACAGTCGTTCTTTAATGAACATTACCTTCCGATTGCCGAGTGAAGAGCTAGAGAAGACCTTTGCCGGCGAAGCTGAGAAGGCTGGTCTTGTCGGTCTTAAGGGGCATCGTTCTGTAGGAGGCTTACGGGCTTCCACGTATAATGCCATGACGGTAGAAGGCTGCCGGGGACTACAACAATTTATGCTGCATTTTCAGCAGAAAAATGGGTAAACTACAGGAAGAAAAGTTAGAAAGCGGGAGTACAGGTTGACTGTATCCCGCTTTTCATCGTATTTTTTTATTCTGGCGCTTAATTGCCGTTTCTACTGTCGACCAGAAAGGTGGAATCTCATTGAAAAAATTCAATGTGAGCGGCAGGATTATTCCCAGGAGACCGTGAAAGAGTAATGAAGAGAAGATAAAGATTATTAAATAATAGATAAGATGTATTATAATTTACTTTGTTGCAAGTCTAAGGAGGATTGATCTTGTTTAGGTGAATCAGGCAGAGGAGTAATTTGGAGAGGGATACCTCCTGCAGTCGGTGCCAGGGTATTAAAAACTAAGGTGTAGATTAAGCCGAACAAGCCTGAGGTTAAACCTGCTAAAAGCGTGATAAAAGCTCCTCCAAGGAAGCCGAGAGAACTTCGATCCAAAATAAAAAAGAGTAAACCGACAATACTTCCCGTACAAATACCGCCAGCAAACATTAGATAAAAAACAGGTCTATAGCCAAGGCGAATCAGTTTATAATTAAACATATGATCAACTGCCTTTCGATCCGAGTTTTTTAGTGTGGAATATAAGTAGGACGGCAAAGAATGAACCATAACTACCCTTCAACCTGTCACTTAACCTACGCTTATAGTTATGCTCATCTTTTGCCTGTTTACGGCTGGATATAGTTGTTTTTCGAGAATAAACTATAAAATCTAGGAGGAATGAAAATGTCTAATGAAATATTTGATATTGGGATTATTGGAGGGGGACCAGCGGGTTTATCGGCGGCTTTAACAGGGCGGATTCGCAATAAGAGTGTTGCTTTATTTGAACATATGGATTTTAGCCTAAAATTGCAGAAAGCTCACATTGTGGATAATTATTTAGGAGTACCACAGGTTACAGGTCAAGGGATGATGCAGCAATTTTTGGCTCATTGTACTGCCCACAATCCCAGCATTATAAAGGAAAAGGTTGTGAATGTTTTTCCGGGAGATGATTTTTTTACATTATTGACACCTGGGGCAACGTATCAGGCCCGTACGGTGATTATTGCTACGGGTGTGGTAGCTACCGCTTTGTTTCGTGGGGAAAAGGAATTCTTAGGTAAAGGTGTAAGTTACTGCGCGACTTGCGAT
>JBEQCC010000345.1:0-4134 GCA_041639455.1 Pelosinus sp.
TTTATCCTTGTTTTAATATTCCAATAGCCATTTAATCTTGTTTAATTCCTTGTCTTACTTTATAAAGTACGTACAGCTTAACCGGTTTGATACCAAATCGTTCTGCTTCTTTCACTGTCCATTTTGATATATCAATCAGATGCCCCTGAATCGCTCCGCCTGTATGCTCTGCTACCGCGTATTCTTTTGTTCCATCAGGATTCTTTATCATGACTTGTGAACCGAGGGGAATGACTCTAGGGTCTACTGCGATTACTCCCGGTCTGGCTTGCGTTCCCATATGAGTCTTATTACCCCATTGATCATTGTCATGGGGTCCTGGAGCATATGCGGTTGCTGTTATGTTCAAAACCTGCTTTGCTCCCGCTTCTTCTGGCGGCAAGTTCTGTGCAAGCTGGTCAGTCTCTTGTGTAACAGGCTGTGCTGTTTCCGAATTAGTTCCAGAAGATGGAATAACAGCAGCTATGCCTGGAATAATGGAAGCCGCAACCACAGCAGCACTACCAATCACAGCTGCAATCTTCTTATAATGGCGCTTCGTTTTACAATGATTTTTTTTCTTTCATCCCCTCCTAATGATTAGTAAGATGAACGTAAATATTATGTACGTTTACTCCCAGGAAAAACTGAAATAAGAAATCAACTGCCAGCTTAAGTTGGGCAGATGAACATAGAATTGGTGTTGCAGCCAGCCAATGTGGATCCTGAAATTGTGGAAGGTCTCAGAATGAATTTCATGGGAGAATGCACGGAAGTAGGCATGTATTTGGCAATGAGCCGTCAAGCTGATAGAGAAGGCTTTCCAGAAGTAGCTGAGGCATATAAAAGAATCGCATTTGAAGAAGCTGAGCATGCAGCCAAATTTGCTGAACTATTGGAAGAAGTCGTATATCCTTCTACTCAAAAAAATCTTGAATTACGCGTTGAAGCTGAATATGGTGCTTGCGAAGGCAAACTGGGCTTAGCTAAAAAAGCAAAACAGCTGAATTTAGATGCCATCCACGATACCGTACATGAAATGTGGAAAGACGAAGCTCGTCATGGAGCAGCTTTTAAAGGCCTTTTAGACAGATACTTCGGTAAATAATAGAATAGTAGTAAGAAAGGGAGCTGCCTCGCCACGATTTTATAAAAAACGTGGTGAGGCAGCTCCTTTTGGCTACAAAAAATTATAGCTTATTTTTTAACAAGAATTTTTGTAATTTCTGCAATATATAAAGTATGGTGATCCTTATCAGGGTACCATTTTTCGTTAAGATCTTGCGCTATAAAACATTCGGGTTTATATTCTTGTGCATATAATTTTTTGCAAAGAATCGCTATATTTGCTTCTTCAAAAAGCGGAATGCCATCTGCATGAAGGAGCGTCAAATTCGATTTTCCTATTTTATCTTCATCTCTGCCAGACTTTGCTCCAAGATAACTTAAGGTTTTTCTAAAACTTTCATCAAAAAAAGTGAGCGAAAAGGTATCTGATTGATCGATAAACTCTTTAGTGAAGCGTTGTGGGCGAATCACAATATAAGCGACATTTTTTGCCCACATTACACCAAATCCACCCCAAGAAGCGGTCATGGTATTCTGCTTTCCCTCTTTTTCTGCCGTAATCAGCATCCAGTCTTTTCCTATCAATTTAAAAGGGCTCTGCTCAAATTCCTCAGGTTTAATCTCATTAAATATAGTCATAACTATGATCTCCTTTATTTTTCATTTTGCTTTACAAAATCCTTACGTAGTATATGATAATATAAATATATGAAGAAGTATAGTATGCACCTTTTTGTGTACTACTATCTAAAAGGAAAGTAATTCAAAGCAGCTACTAGTAGCTGTACGCAAGGAATATCATCAGATCCACCAAAAGTAGAATATTCTTTATCCGGAAAAGGACTATCTCTTATGCTTATTTTAGGGAAAATGTGTAGATGGAGGCACTTACACATAGACAACTAATCCATTCTTGCCAAACCAAATATGCTTTACCGCTTCCACCATATGTAGCTAGCCCATAGTACGCCCCATAATACTGTTAAACCTTGATACTCCTGAATCGTTTTAAATGTTGCCAATATATATAGCAGCCCGACAAGCACTGCCAAAGCAAACAAATCATATGCCATTCGCCATGCTTTAGATCGCTTGGTCACTGTTTTCTTAGGTGCTATTAATTTATAGCATGGTTCGGGTGCAGCGATCATGATTTGCCGTTTAGCATTATGACCATGCATCATTGCTTCATTGATAACAGGCAATGGCTGCGTATCACCTAAATATTCTTTTAATTTCTGACCGCAATAACGACAGTATTTAGCATTATAAGAAGGTTTCTTACCACAAAAATCACAATACATGATGACCTCACATACTCGTTTTTTCTATAGGATTCCCAAAATTTATAGTTTTTCTTTCATTGAGACAAAAAATAATAACAATAAAGTCCTGCAGAATCTCTTTTGATTTCTTGCAGAACTTTATAATCTTTTACTTCTAGAACAATGAAAGCTGACTGTCCTCATACCCTTGTTTATAGCCTTTGATAATATCATCCATTCTATAAAGAATTCCAAATCCATTACATTGATCTTGAAACAACTGCCACAGCAGCTTTGCATCTGGTGAAGGGCACTCATATTCGTTGCCAAACTGACTGATGTATTTTTTTCGAAGAGCAGGAAATTGTTCATCAAGCTTTTGATAATACCATTCTCTCTGATTCTGCCTTAAGGTTACTCCAAACAAGGGATATATAAACTTAGCTCCATTTTCATGTGCAAGGCGAATTATCTCACTGATATTCTGCTCATTATCCTCTAAAAATGGAAGTACGGGCATAAGTAATATCCCAGTAAAAATCCCATTTTCAGAAAGCTGTCTAATGACAGAAAATCGCCTGGAGGATTCTGCTACATTCGGCTCTATTTTTTTGCAAAGTATATCATCCGCAGTGGTAATAGTCATTTTGACAATCACTGGCGAATGCTTTTTTATTGACTTTAGTAAATCAATATCTCTTATGACCAAGTCACTTTTAGTTGCAATACAAATACCAAAATGGTTAGCATGTATTAACTCTATAGCTCCTCTTGTTAAACCATATTTCTTTTCAAAAGGATTGTATGGATCGCTCATTGCACCAGTTCCTACCACTCCGGTTCTGCGTTTTGATTTCAGCTCAGATGAAATCAAGGCAAGAGCATTCTCCTTTGCCCTTACCTCATCAAAATTTTCCACTTGATAGCATTTACTGCGGCTGTCGCAGTAAATGCAACCATGGCAGCAGCCTTTGTAAATATTCATATTATAATTTTTCCCAAACCAATTATCACCAGTGTCATAACCAGATATAATTGTTTTTGCAGGTATAAATTCCATTTTATAAACCACTTTCAACAACAAATTAAAGCATGCTTAATTTTATCATTAAGCAACTCGTTCTGCAAGACTGACAGTAAGACATCTACTCTTACCCTTACGGCTTACCGGATAAGCTTTGTGCACTGGTATTCATCTGGTATTCAATCAATTCTTTATACTTTTTTCCAACGTCCGAGACAGGACTAACAAACACCTGTGAAGGTTTGCCTTCTTCCACAATGCTTCCATGATCCATAAGGATAATTCGATCAGCCACCCGCAGGGCAAAAGGCAATTCGTGAGTTACCACAATCATCGTACTGGCACGATAGCGGGCCAACTCTTCCATTACTACTAATACTTCGCGTACTAGAATTGGATCTAAGGACGCAGTAGGCTCATCCCACAGCATAAGCTCCGGCTCATAAGCCAGTGCTCTAGCAATTCCCACACGCTGCTGCTGCCCGCCTGACAGCTCATCTGGTTTGTGATCCAAATGGCTATCTAAACCAACTTTACGCAACGACTCTGTTGCCCGACTTTCAGCATTTTCCCGTTCCGCGCCGCCCATCACTAATCCTAACATCACATTCTCAAGGGCACTTAGACGTCCAATCAGATTAAAATGCTGAAAGACAAAGCCAATCCGTTTGCGGGCTTGTCGCAATTCATCGGGGTCCATTGCAAGAATATTGGAGTCATTTAGCATGATAGACCCGCCATCCGGCTCTACTAAACGGATACTTGTGCGAATGGCAGTGGATTTCCCGCATCCAGATG
>JBEQCC010000346.1:0-4127 GCA_041639455.1 Pelosinus sp.
ACTGCCCCTTACCAATAGCATGACCAACATCTAATTTACCCTCTTGTAAAGGTAGGTGGATATGTGGGTTTTTAACATATCCACGAACGCTTCCATTAGCATGAGCATCAGTAACAACCTCACTTAGAGGGCCATCTCCGCTAATTTTAATTGTAATACTTTCATCTGCTTTAAGATTTGCAGCTAATAATAGAGCTCCTGTCATGGTCCGTCCTAAAGCAGCAGCTGCCACCGGATAACAATCATGGCGTTTTCTTGCCTCTTCAGCTAACATAGTAGTCACTGCGGCAAAAGCTCGCACTCCACCTACTATAGTTGCCCTTGTAATATGGTCTCCCATGATTTCCCCCCTTTATAACCTTTCTGACATTAAAACTTGCCCACTTGTAGCATCTAAAACCTCAATAGTATCTCCTATTAATCTAGCAAATGTACCAAGTCCGTCGGCTCTCTTGGACATCGCTGGCGATCCTGGATTCAAATACACAATATTATTATTTTTTTCCAGCACCGCTACATGAGTATGCCCTGTGATAAATAAATTAGCCTTAAACTTGATCGCCATTTCCTTCTTAGCATCATCTGTAAGATTATGCCCATGTGTAGCAATAATACGTAAGCCATCAACCACCATATAAGCGTAGGGTGACTGGATCGGCATATTTAATACCATGCTATCCACCTCAGCATCACAATTACCACACGCTACTATAATGGGAATAAGACAATCATTCAGTACATTTGCTAATTGCTTAGGATTGTATTCTGCCGGAATATCATTTCGTGGACCATGATATAGTATATCTCCAGCATGAATAATAAAATCACACTGCGTAAAATATTTATCATAAATTGTTTCCCATGTTTTTGCACAACCATGAGTATCACTGATAATACCAATATTCATGTAATCACTCAATATTTCCCTGGAAATATTTTACTTTCATTATATTTGCCTTAATAAATTAGCCATTTCAATAGCGGTTACTGCAGACTCAAAACCTTTATTCCCTGCTTTCGTACCTGCTCTTTCAATCGCTTGTTCAATGCTTTCTGTGGTAAGGACACCAAAGATAGTAGGAACACCTGTCGCCATACCTACGTGAGCTACTCCTTTAGATACTTCTGCACAAACATAATCATAATGACTAGTACGTCCTCTTATAACAGTACCTAAGCATATTACAGCTTGATATTTATTGCTGGTAGCCATTTTCTGTGCTACTAAAGGTATTTCAAATGCACCAGGTACCCAAGCAACTTCGATATCCTCTTCCTTTACACCATGTCTTTTAAGACCATCCAATGCTCCATCTAGCAGCTTACTGTTAATAAACTCATTGAATCTCGCTACTACAACACCAATCTTTAATCCTTCAGCTACTAATTGTCCTTCAATAAATTTTATCATGTTCTTATTCCTCCCCATATTGTTTAAGTAAATGCCCTAACTTTACTTTTTTAACTGATAAATAACGTTGATTAAATTTATTCGCTTTAATTTCCACAGGTACTCTTTCTGTAATCGTTAATCCATAACCTTCTAAACCGACTCTTTTTTTAGGGTTATTCGTAAGCAGCTTAATACTTGTTAACCCCAAATCAACTAATATTTGAGCTCCAATCCCATAATCTCTGAGATCAGGTGCAAAACCCAATATTTCATTTGCTTCTACTGTATCCTTGCCCTGATCCTGCAATGCATAAGCACGAATTTTATTGGCAAGACCAATTCCACGACCTTCTTGACGCATATAAACCAGAACCCCTGCTTCTTCCTGACTAATACGTTTTAATGCATTATCTAGTTGTTCGCCGCAATCACAGCGCAGTGATCCTAATACATCACCCGTTAAGCATTCTGAATGTATGCGCACCAGCACATTTTCTTTACCTGCCACTTCACCCTTCACTAAAGCAACATGACATTGATTATCTAATTTGCTCTCATAAGCAACTAATTGAAAATCGCCATATTTAGTTGGCATTTTTGTTTCTGCACCGCGTATGATAAATGATTCATTAGCCTTTCGATATTTAATTAATTCTGCAATGGAAATAATCTTCAGATTATGTTTCGCAACAAATTCCAGTAAGTCTGGAACTCTAGCCATTCTGCCATCATCATTCATAATTTCGCAAATTACACCTGCAGGGTAACATCCAGCTAACTTTGGTAAGTCAACTGCCGCTTCCGTATGCCCTGCACGTCTTAAAACCCCGCCTTCTACATACCGCAATGGGAAAATATGGCCTGGTCTTCTAAAATGTTCTGGAAGAGCATTGGGGTCTAGCATGGCCCTAATCGTTTCTGCTCTTTCATGGGCTGAAATACCTGTTGTCACAGTGTGTGCATCAACCGATACTGTAAAAGCAGTACAATTTGGATCCGTATTGTCACATACCATTGCACCAATACCCAGTTCGTCCAATTTAGAACCAATAACTGGCATACAAATAAGCCCACGTCCATGAGTCGCCATAAAATTAATAGCCTCAGGGGTCACTTTATCCGCAGCCATTAATAGGTCGCCCTCATTTTCTCTATCATCATCATCAACTACCACAATGATTTTACCATTTTTAATGTCTTCAATTGCTTCTTCAATCGTATTAAATTTCATGTTCATTCCTCCAATTTATAGTGTAAACCCATTTTTCTCTAGAAAATTCATGTTAATAGCAGAAGCTTTAGACTGCTGTTGAGCTGAGTCTAAATTTAGCAACTTCTCTACATATTTGCCAATAATATCTGCTTCTAGATTTACGACATCCCCCGTTTTCTTAAATCCTAATGTAGTGGCAGAAGCACTATGAGGTATTAATGATACAGTAAACCAATCCTGTCCATAATCTACGATAGTGAGACTGATACCATCAATTGCAATAGATCCTTTTTTTACAATATAGCGCATAACCTCAGGACCAGCCTCTATTTTAATAATTACGGCATTATCATTATTATCTTTAGCTCGAATGATTCCAATACCATCAATATGTCCGCTTACAATATGACCGCCAAAGCGATCACCAATACTAAGCGTTCTCTCAAGATTTACCTTAGAACCAATTTGCAAACTTGCCAGAGCTGTACTATCCACGGTTTCTGGCATAACATCAGCCGTAAAGCAATTTGCATCATATTCAACTACCGTAAGACAAGTTCCATTAACAGCAATACTATCGCCTAATTTAACATCTTGTAAGACTTTACTTGCCGCTACCGTTAAACGCACAGATTTTACACCACGTACAATAGCTTTGACTTTACCTAATTCTTCCACAAGTCCGGTAAACATCTCGTCCCTCCCGGTTACGCAGATATGCGCTAAATAATATATCTTCTCCAATTACTTCCATATGTACATCTTCAAATCCCTTGGCATCATTTACATCGGCTATCCCTTTTCCGCCAACTGGGCCTGGAGCATCTACGCCACCAATTATTTTAGGAGCAATAAACCAATTTATTTTATCAACCAAATTATCTTCTAGAACGGAAGCATTGATGGCAGCTCCACCCTCAATCAAAATACTCGTAACTTGCTGCTCACCTAATACCTTAAATAAATGAGATAAATTCACACCAGCTGTCGTTTTCTCACACTCAATTACTTCCACACCACAAGCTCTGAGGGCATCAATTTTTTCTCGAGGTGCTTTATCGGTAACGGCAATTATCGTTCGCGCTAATCCATCCGAAACGACATTAGAATGAATTGGTGTGCGTGCCATACTGTCAACGACCACACGAATAGGATTTTTCCCCTGATACGCCAGACGAGTAGTTAAAGTGGGGTTATCAGCGAGCACTGTACCAATCCCGACTAAGATAGCATCGTAAGTATCTCGTAATTGATGAACATAAATTCGTGACTCTACCCCTGTGATCCACTTCGAATGTCCTGTATAAGAAGCAATTTTCCCATCTAAAGACACGGCACTTTTCAAAAGTACAAAAGGCATTTTTGTAGAAATCCATTTAATAAACGTTTCATTTAGCTTTGCTGCTTCCTTTGCCGAGACACCTTCTATTACTTCAATCCCAGCCTCACGCAACTTAGAAATGCCTTGCCCGGCTACTAAGGGGTTGGGATCTGTCATAGCAATGATTACTTTTTTAATAC
>JBEQCC010000347.1:0-4124 GCA_041639455.1 Pelosinus sp.
TCTTTTTCACGATATTGAATTACTTTGATATCCGCAGCAATCCATTGTTTTACGATTTCAATATTACTGCGCCCTGATGAATAGTCTTCTGCTGTGATACAATATAAATCAGCAGGTAAAGGATTCTTACGGCTCATACCAATCACTTCCCTCTTTTTTCTTCATCATATAGCTTGCCAATCTTTAAACACAGGCTGATATCCTAATTGCAGAATCGCATCTGACATTTCTTTTACATTGCGAGTGTCAGAGACAGCAAACTGACCAGCGTTTTCCTGGCTATCGATATGCCCCCCAACAGCCGTCTGCACACCGGCAGACATTTTGGTAATACCTAATTTAATCGCGTGATTGCGGAATTTTGCATTTTCTCTGGTAGAAAGAGGCATACCTGCCCTTGGCATAAACAAACGAAAAGCCGTCATAAATTGCACAATGCTTTTATCATTTACACTATTTCCCGTCTCGCAGTTTCCCATAGTAGGGCGAATGCGAGGCAAAGAAATACTCACTTCGACACCTGGATATTTATTTTGCAAATAATTAGCATGCAGTCCTGTAAAAAAACCATCCCTCCGCCAATTATCAAGACCTAATAAAGCACCTATATTGACCCCTCTCATACCAACCCTGCAAGCTCGCTCCGGTGCATCTAAACGGTAACGATAGTCCTTCTTAGGGCCTTTTACATGGAGACGATCATACAGAAGCGGATTATACGTTTCCTGGTACATCGTCATACTTTCTACCCCTGCATCCATTAATTGAGCGTACTCTTCTTCTTCCATCGCATAGACTTCGATCGCAATGGATGAAAAATAGCGCTTTAGGATTGCTACACACTCCTTCATATAAGGAACACCCGCAATAGCAGGAGCTTCACCTGTAAGAATAAGAATGTGTTGAATCCCTGAAGCTGCAACTGTCTGCGCTTCTTTTTCCACTTCTTCCATGGTCAATTGCTTACGAATAAAGGTATTGCTTACGTTAAAACCACAATACGTACATTTATTCGTGCAGTAATCGGACAGATACATTGGTGTATAGAGTAAAATGACACGTCCAAAATTCTGTACCGTCAATTCATTCGCTTTTTGCGCCATCCATTCCAAATAGTCTTCTGCTTTAGGTGATAATAAAGCTAAAAAATCTTTTGGGGCCAATCTATCTTTACCAAGAATCCTTTCAATGTCTGCAGAAGTTGTATGCTGAAAGACTGCTTCCATATCGGTATCTGAATACTGTAAATACTCATCATAAAAACTCATATTCTCCCCTCCCCTAATTATGTGTATTCTTTCGGAGAACAGCTATCCATAGCTATAAACATATAAGCGTAGGTTAAGTGGCAGGTTGAAGCGTTAGTTATGTTCATCCTTTGCTATTCTAAATAGTCTCTTCTGCGATACTACTATGTAAAAATCCTGTAAGAGGTGATGATGAACTAGCATACTTCTCAGAACGTCCCAGTCCTGCCAAATACGCTTTTCGCCCAGCAGCTACAGCCATGCCAAATGCCTCCGCCATTAACTCTGGCTGATTAGCACTAGCTATCGCAGTATTTAATAAACAAGCTGCTGCCCCCATTTCCATAGCCTCGCAAGCATCCGAAGGCTTACCAATACCTGCATCAACAATCACAGGCAAAGCAATTTCCTCTATCAGAATTTTCAGAAGTTCCTTGGTCTTTAATCCCCGATTACTGCCAATCGGCGCACCCAGGGGCATAACTGCCGCTGCCCCCACTTCAACCAGTTGCTTAGCCACCATTAAATCCGGACTGATATAGGGCAATACAACGAACCCCTCTCCCGCCAGAACTTCTGTGACCTTAATGGTTTCGTAACCATCGGGCAGCAAATATTTATTATCCGAAATGACTTCTATTTTAATCCAATTACCACACCCCGCCGCTTTTGCTAAACGGGCAATCCGTATTGCTTCTTGAGCATTTCTGGCTCCGGAAGTATTAGGCAATAACTGCATACCGGAAGGTATATGATCCATCACATTGCCCGTAGGAGAATTAAAATCAATTCTGCGCAACGCCACTGTTATAACCTCTGAGCCAGATTTTTTAATAATCTCAGGAATCAGCGTATCTGCCGAATACTTACCTGTACCAATAAATAAACGACTCTGCAGGCTTCTATCGCCAATTACTAATTGATCTACCATTTTAATCAACCTCCGCCAACAAATTTCAATACTTCTAAACGATCTTTATCTTGCAGAATAATTGTTTTCCATTCTTGCTTTTTTACAATAACCTCATTAAGTTCTACAATAATTGTTTCAAGGTTCAGTTCTTTAGAAAGTAAAAACTCCCACAAATTCATCTCCTGATCTACATTTGCAACTGTTCCATTTAACACTACCTCCACCCCATTCACCTCCTCAAAATAATAAAAAGGCCTATCCAAAGAGGATAAGCTTTTATCAATATTTATATAAATTATATAAAACAGCTTCCCTACGTTGGTACTAACCACATCAGGTTCAAAGGGTCAGGAAATCTCATTCCCGCTCTGCCAGACGGCTCCCCCAGCCAAGTATTCAATTGTTACCCTAACCGTATTATTCTGATCCTAGAAAGGATTTATTGCTAAATAAGAAAAGCTTATCCCCAAAAGGATAAGCTTATATCAATTGCTATAAATATAAAGCAGCTTCCCTACGTTGGTACTAACCACATCAGGTTCAAAGGGTCAGGAATTTCTTCCCGCTCTGCCAAACGGCTCCCCCCAGCATTATTATTCGATTGACTAAAGTATAATACAGGTATCTCTAATATGCAATGTTTTTATTCTGCCATCGAAAGAGCAATTTCCATCATTTGCGTAAAAGTGGTTTGACGTTCTGCTGCTGATGTAGCCTCACCTGTTACTAAGCTATCGCTCACTGTAACAATAGTCAAAGCATTTACACCATGCTTGGCAGCTAAGGTATATAGCCCTGCCGTCTCCATTTCTACTGCCAAAACACCGAATTTCATCCAGCGTTTCCAATCTTCAGGGTCATCATGATAAAACGTATCGGTTGTTAACACATTTCCCACTTTTGTTTCAATCCCTAAACTCGCAGCAACATCGTATGCTTTCTTTAATAGATGAAAGCTGGCAGTCGGTGCATAGGTCATGCCTGCAAAACGTTGAAGATTGATGTTGGAATCGTGAGATGCTGCCATAGCCAAAACAACATCTTTGATCTTTACGTGTTCCTGCAGCGAACCGCAAGTACCAATACGAATAATATTTTTCACATCATAACTTGTCATTAGTTCGCTAGCATAAATCGATATGGAAGGAATCCCCATCCCAGAACCTTGCACTGAAACTTTTTTCCCATTATAAAATCCAGTGTATCCGTACATGCCCCGAACCTCATTATAGCAAACTGCATCTTCTAAAAAGTTCTCAGCAATAAATTTAGCCCTTAGAGGATCACCAGGCATTAGCACCGTTCTGGCAATCTCGCCTTGCTTTGCATCAATATGTAGACTCATGTATTGTAACCTCCATTTATTTAAGTATTTTAGCATTATTCTGCCTATTTCTAGACATTTGTATGATGAAAATCATCTGCAAATTTTTCCTGCACCTGCAAGAATTCATCTAAATTGCTAAAAAGCAACTCTACCAATCAGGATCAAACTGCCCTCCTTTAGCTTCCTGGAAACAAGATAATACATCTTTCAACGGCCAAGCTTTCTTATATACTCGGTCACAGCTCAGCGCAACAAACATATCCTTTACATAACTTTCGCCATTTTTCATCCAGAACCTTCCGATCCATTGGAAAATCTTCATATCCAGCCAATCTGCCTATGACTAAAATTATCATATTTTATATATGAGATCAGATCTTATTGCACTTTGAAAGAGGACGCTATTCTCCTTTGGCTAAAAAAATAAGACTTATAACCTAACGATTAGGTTTTATTAGTCTCATTTTTCATTTTAAAAGCAAATCGCATAGAAATCATTCATGAAGAATATTGGATTGATCCAGTAAATGAATCAACCATACTCGACCTACTGCAACCGTTGGTACGGCAAATAACATTCCTGTAATGCCAAAAAGATGACCAAAAAGTAAAATGGTAACCATGATAAATACAGGGT
>JBEQCC010000348.1:0-2582 GCA_041639455.1 Pelosinus sp.
CCATTGCCGGCAAAGTAATTGATGAGGTTGTGGTCATCAACGGTAACCTCACCTTGCTGCCCACGGCACAGCTCGAAAAGCGCGTCGTTGTCCTGGGCGGACGCTTTACTGGAGAACCCGGTGCCGTCGTAAAAAGAGAGATTGTGAACCTGGAAGCTGCTTCTACCAACATAACCAGCATTTTGCTGACCGCACTACTCGTATTTCTATGGGGATTTGTACAACTGGCCGCAACTTTTACTTTGATCGTTATCCTCCCGGCACTGACCTGGGGTCTTCGTTCCCGCTGCCAGAAGCTTGCACTGGTGTGCCAATCTGCGTGCAGCAAAGCCGCAGCCGTAGGCTTGCTCTCAGGTCTGGCGTTTTTACTGCTGGAAAGTTTACTGATGATCAGTATCATAGGAATTCCTTTGGCCCTCTTTATAGGCCTCTTGTTTCTCCTGATCGCCATTTTCGGTACCAGCGGCGTATGTCTGGCAATCGGTGGCAGACTTGCCGCCAAAACAGGTGAATTCGACCAGCCCGCTTGGCTGCAGACACTCTATGGCACCGCATTCATCTCCTTGATATCCAATATTCCGTTTTTGGGACCGTTGTTTTTGGCTTTTATTTTATTACTTGGTGTAGGATTAGTCAGCTTAGCTTTCATGCAAAAAGCCGACGATCTTCTTTAATTACAAAGATTCTCGCAGCCATAAAACCATTTTTAAAAAGGAGGCACTATGATGAATGACGTATGGTGGGCTGGAATTCTCTTGGTCCTGTCACTTATCTATCTAACCTATCAACTCATGAGAGGAGCTTCTCGATGGATGTAAAATTCCCAAACTAAATGCAAATGTTCTTTTGTTCAGCGTGGAACTTCCGCGCATAGTGGCAGTTTCCCGTTGTTTTTCATCCTATTTATTTAATAGCGGCGAACTTTTTGAGACCTTATCCGTCTCTTATTCATAGAAACCTGATTGCAGAGCCTGACTGTCCTGCAAAAACTGGCAGTCTTCTTGCATTGAAAAATTCCCGCAACCATAAGAGATGATAATATTGAGCAACTCATCCTGGAGTCCTATGACTATGTAAAGTCCAATGAATTTTTCGTCATTACCACTATGCTGAAACGCCTGATCAATCGTCGCTACTCCCGTAGCGACCCCCACGGCGACATCACGACGGGGCAAGTGCGCCATGTTCTCGAATGCCGTGGCATGGACTATACCTTCGCCCGGGACAATCAGGCCGGGAGCCTGGCACCGCCGCGTTTACCGGAAGCAGACCAGGTCAGGCGGGTGGCAATGATATTGAAACAAAGAGATATCTTCCAGTTCCTGGATTACTGGTCGCTATAGTATGGAGGTTGTCCAGGGCTGTTTATATAAATGGTTTGCCTGGTATCGGCATGGTACCAGGCAAACCATCTAGTTTAGAAGATATGAGATGTTTCAGTAAACCAAAGTATTACGGAATTTACTTGATTTTAAATTCCGTAATACTACTTCTACCAATATTTATCTACTAACAAAGATCTCTTTGTAAAGACATACCTAACTAAAAGTTAAAGTGAAAAGATATCAGCAGGAAATGCTCGCTACTGATACATTTGAGTCCATTGGCACGGTGTTGCGCGTAGGAACTAAATCTCCTCATGGCTTCTAAGAAATCAAAGCAATGGAAAATTACTAATTGCTGTGTTATTTATTGCTTTTAATTGCCGATGGCCAAAGTGCCGATTATGACCGCGATAAGGACGTGTTGTTATTTTACATTCAATTCCTTTACGCGAATCACACAATGTCTTAGTACAGTACTCGTAGAACCTTATAGCACCCGTTGAAGGAGATGCAACCTAATGAATAAAATAAACCGAGAAACAGTAGTTAAGCTCACCGCTGCCGTGCTGCTGATGATTCTGGCTGTGGGCACTTACCTTGCCCAACCTGATTTATTTGCAACCGTATGGTTTTTGGCTACAAGCGGAGATATATCCGGCACGATTGAATTTCTTCGTTCCTTCGGAGCCTGGGCCATTGTTATTAGTATTATTATCGATATACTCATCAATATGGTGGGATTTTTGCCTTCTATTTTCATCTCTACTGCCAACGGTATAGTTTTTGGCATAGGACCGGGTATTGTGATTTCCTGGTTTGCTGAGACCATTGGTGTAATTTTGAGTTTTATTTTAATGCGAACCGTGCTCCGCAGCTCGGCGGAGGAATTAATCAAAAAGAGTAAAATGCTGCAGAAAATCGATGATTTTAGTGGTTCCAGCGGCTTCCAAATGATGCTTATTGCCCGAACGTTACCCTATTTTCCATCTGGAGTCATTACCGCCTTAGGCGCAGTAAGCCGTATATCGCTGAAGGATTATATTCTGGCTAACTTTCTTGGCAAGTTACCCTCAACTGCCTTAGAAGTGGTGGTAGGCTATGATGTTGTAAACTATCAAGAAAATCAAATGCGGTTAGCGCTGATTGTTTCTGGGGTAACGGTTATTTATCTCCTGTTGTGGTGGCATGGCAAACGTAAATCGGAAAATGGCCAATCTAACTAATAGGTACTTTAAATCAACTATAAAGTGTAAGGGA
>JBEQCC010000348.1:2592-4107 GCA_041639455.1 Pelosinus sp.
CAATGATTGCTCTTAGTGTTTTTCTTATTTCTTGCTTAGTTTTATGGATTGGTACCTACCATCTTTTCTACTTTTTAAACCACCCGGCGAACTTTTTTAAACTTTGTCCGTCTTTTATTTATATAAAGGTTTTACAGGTATCGACATATTTCCAGACAAACATGTCATTCCCAAGATAATCTTAATATTAAGATCGTCACTAAACAATTACCCTGGAAAATATGAGTATGGCACATACATTATCTCATTGTACACAGTCTGAGATATATATTGGACTTAAGGCGGCAAGTTTATAACGCATTTTATATATAACCGACTGCTTATCGGTCTTATCATCCTTGGTCTGCTGGCTTTGTCTATTTGACCCGATACAATATGCTTGAATCTACCGACCCAACGGGAAGCAAAAGCTTGTCGCGTCAGCTAAGCACTATCGGGGAACACCCGGCTACCATCAAAATTCTAGCGCTGTTTGGCGCAGCGGCAATCGCTGCCTGGGTATATATCGGACGTTCCGGACACACTGCTGGCGTGCCAGTACCTGCTATTGAGCTAAAACTTCGGACATTTCTAGAACAAGTGATGTACGCCAGGCCTCAGACGAAGGAGTTTATAATCGGCCATCCGGCGTTCTTATTGGCGACAATGGCTCTATACCGGCCGGCAATGGTCGCGCGTGGTTCAGCACAGTTTGGTGGTAGTGGCTATGATTGGCCAGGGATCGCTGGTAGGAACGTTTGTCCACCTGCGAACACCAATATTTATGTCTTTCATGCGCGCCTTGGATGGATTGGCGCTAGGCACCCTTTTGGGGTTAGTGGCAGTTGTCGGGCTATGCCTGGCCTGATGTCGACTCTGGTATCAAAACGTAACCTACAAAAGAAGAGGGTGGAAATATGATAAGTCGAGTTGCTTTTTTTAATAAATTTATCCTGGAACCGAGAAAAATCGGCAGCATTACTCCCAGTTCATCATTCTTGACCAACGCAATGCTGGCCAACTTACCGTGGGAGCAGATGGAAACAATCGTGGAATTAGGAGCAGGAACCGGAGTGTTTACCAATTTTATTGCCGAACATAAAAAAAAATCATGCCACGTACTTGTAATCGAACGCGACTACACCATGCGCAAAACTTTACGACTAAACCATCCTACATTTTATTACGGCGCCAAAGCCGAAAAACTGGATTGGCTTTTTCATCGGCATAATCTGCCGCCTGCAGACTGCATTATATCCGGATTACCCTTTGCCGCTTTTTCTAAGCCTCTGCGTAGTGAAATTATAGCAGCAGTGCATCAATCCCTGAAGCCGGGAGGTATTTTTATGGCTTTTCAATATTCACTGCAAATGAAAAAAATGCTGAATACTTACTTCAATAAAGTCACTATTAAATTTGTGCCCCTAAATATGCCACCAGCTTTCGTCTATTGCTGCAAGAAATAGTCTATTTATCCATTCCCTGCGGCGCAGCGGTCTACTTGCGCTACATCGTTGTGATTCATCTACCAATAGT
>JBEQCC010000349.1:0-4092 GCA_041639455.1 Pelosinus sp.
TTTCAACAGGAAGCTCAACTTTAGCCTTACGTCGCATACCAGCCGTATCAATTAAAACGAAAGATGTATCATTTTTTGTGAAGTGAGTGTCGATCGCATCACGAGTGGTACCTGCTACATCGCTTACAATAACTCGTTCTTCACCAACTAGTCGATTTACCAATGAAGATTTTCCTACATTAGGACGACCAATAACCGCAACTTTAATTGTTTCATTATCCTCTTCCACGACTTCATCACTAGGCAAACGTTTAACAACCTCATCCAGCAAATCACCAATATTTAGAGCATTTGCAGCAGAGATGGCAATTGGATCACCTAATCCCAAATTATAAAACTAATAGATTTCATTTGCTTTTTGCATGTTATCAACTTTATTTACGGCTACGATCACTGGCTTACGAGTATTGCGCAGAATACTAGCAACTTCTTCATCGGCTGAAGTTAAACCAACCTTTCCATCTACGATAAATAAAATCGCATCTGCCTCGTCAATTGCTAATTTTGCTTGATATCGCATTGCAGTTAACATTTTGTCGCTAGATTCCATTTCAATGCCACCGGTATCAATCATAGTAAATTCACGGTCAAGCCACTCTGCATCCAGATAAATCCGATCTCGGGTAACGCCTGGGATGTTTTCAACGATGGATACTCTTTTCTGTCCAATATAATTAAATAACGTAGATTTACCCACATTAGGGCGTCCAACAATAGCTAAAATTGGTTTACTCATATTTATCTCCTATATGTATTCATATATTTTTTATAAATTAAAATTCAATACCTTGGCGTGATTCCATTCCAGTTGAATAATTATGACGAATTTCCTTCATTTCTGTTACTAAATGAGCAATGTTAATAATTTCAGGCGGTGCATATCTGCCTGTTAATATAATTTCCGGAATTTTTGGTGATACCATACGATCTTCAGTTAAAAAACTGACTACAGAATGTACATCTAGGATTTTACATGCTATTGCCACATTGATTTCATCGAGAATAACGATGTCATATTTACCAGAAGCTATAGCATTCTTTGCTTTATTCCATCCATCTTGGGCTAATTTTTTATCAATCTCTTCAGGGTTTTCCAAATTTACAAAATCATTGCGACCAACTTGAAGCAACGTAAAACCAGGTAAATTGACACTAGACTTAAATTCACCATATTCTGTATTATCTTTCATGAATTGAATCATACAAACCTGAAAGCCATGTCCACATGCCCTGAATGCTAAACCTAAACTAGCAGTAGTTTTCCCTTTTCCATCACCAGTATATACTTGCACTAATCCTAAATTAGCCATGAAATTACCTCCAGGCCTGTAATAATTCTCTTAAATCCTTAGCACCATAGGCTGCACGTACAGGAACTGCTATGTGATCTTCTAATTGCTCACAAGTCATATTATCTAAAAATATAGTCTCACCTTTTTTTAATGCTGCTCCAGGTATGATGACTCCTGTTCGTATTCCCGCATTTGCTGTCAAAGTTCTAATTATATCTTGCCCCGTCAGTAAACCGCTTACAGTTATGTCAGTACCAAAGAATATGTTTTCAACGGGCAAAACACGAATTGTTAAATTGGGAATGGTAATATCCTTTAATAATGGTCCTAGGATTTTTTGTGCTGATATGCCACATACCACATCCAGGTAATGAGGCTCAGAATACCCTTGCGCTACTATTGGTTCTTCCTGCCATTCAAATAGGAAGTTTCGCACAAGACCAATTCCATTTTCAAGCTGAGGAAAACCATCGTACATTTCGTAATCCGGGATAGGCTGATTCGCTGCAAGATAAAATTCATCTGATAAATAGACAAAAGATGTTCCATTCTCTTTCCGGCATTTTTCTTGCCAGCTATTTATCTTCTCAACAACAGTAAGAGCTTTCTCTGGTGTAAAAGTTTCTAACTTATAACAATTATCTCGAAAGCGACTCAATCCAACAGGGACAATTGCTATTGATAGTATCTTCGGATGTAATGCATATAACTCCCGGATTGTTCTTTCCAGTTCATCACCATCATTAATATTAGGGCACAATACGATCTGCGTATGCATTTCAACACCATTGCCAATTAACGCATGTAATTGGTCCATAATGTTACCTGCAACTTTATTATTTAACATTCTTTCACGCAGCATACCATTTGTAGTATGGACTGATATATATAAAGGTGATAAGTGAAGCTGGCTAATTCTCTTAATATCGCGAGGTCCAAGATTTGTTAGAGTAACAAAATTACCATATAAAAAAGATAGACGATAGTCATCATCTTTTACGTATAAACTTTCTCTCATACCAGGTGCCATTTGATCCACAAAACAAAATATACATTTATTGGCGCATCGACGAACACCATCGAAAACTGCGCTTTCAAACTCAATGCCTAAATCTTCGTCGTATTCTTTTTCTATTTCAAAAACTTCTTGTTCCCCATTTTTCTTTTCAATCAAAAGTTCTATACACTCATCCGCTAAAGCAAAGCTCAAACCAATAAGATCTCGAATATTTTCTCCATCAACAGCAAGCAGACGATCACCCTGTTCCAAGCCTATTTCATCTGCAATACTTTCTGGCATAACTTTTGAAATAATACCACTATATGCCATCAATGTCACCCCTCATGCTATATTCCTTTTTTTTCCTTAATTTCCTGTAATAAAAGAAAGAGTGATGGAAGAGCATCACTCTAAATAAATCATTATTTAGATCCTTTTTCAGAAAATGATTTTATAATGTGTTATTATAAAATCATTATTGTATTCTATATCATACTATAAATTGCAAAGAAATACTATTTATATTATAAAAAAGTATTTCTTTCCTATTTATTCCTTTTCTTTTTCATGATTCGGCTTAATATCTTTTTTATCCTTTTTATCTTTTAATTTAGGTCCTAAGAAATTTGCAAACTCTGTTGTAGCAAACTGTTTCAGTTTTCCTTTTGCTTCTTTCATACTGCCAGTACTCAAAAACAAAAAGGCAACAACACCAACAACCAGAAAACCTACAATCCAGCCAATTGCTTTACTTGCACCTGAAGGTCCTGTTTGCTCTGTACCTACTCCAGCTGCTCCTTCTGCATTACTAGGAGAAGCGGAGGTTTTACCTAGGATGGTTGGTACGACATCCGCAAACAAGGCAACACCTCTTTCGGCAGATTCACGATCATTGGTCTCCGCGCCAACTTCTAGTAACATAGAACGGGGGTGTAAATCTTGGTTATAATCACCGCCTTTGGCAAAGAAAATACCTTTAATTAAACCTGGGTATTGTGTGTCTGAATTTGCTTTAATTTGTAAAGCATAATCTTCAATTTGTTTTCCCGTAGGTCCATATTTTCCAACAACTAATTGCAACTTAGTAATATCTTTACCATCGATATTAGCCTTATAGACTTCTGGTGGAGCTGCATCACGATGAATGTCGAAAATAGCATCTGGTTGTTTTTTCAAGAGTTCTGTAACTGTACGACGAGAACGCTCATAAGCCATATTATCATGAGGATCATGTTTAGCTTGGGAATGAAAAACTTCTAATCCCTTACCTTGCAAAGCACTCGTAAAGGCATTTCCCACTTGATAAATACCGCCAGCTCCTAAGATACTATCTTTGCCATCAGTAGGTATATAGGATTCATCAGAGTGAGTATGATAAATAGCAACTTTACCACTGGCTTCAGCCCATGCTATTGACGGGTGCAATATACTAAAAAAAGTTTTTTTTTCAGGATTAACGTATTTACTTAAGTTGACATTACCTAAAAATTTACTCTGAGCAATATCTCCTGAGATGCTAATTACTTCATAACGTTTATTGTTTTCAGTAAGAAACTGATCACCTACGTCGACGCCCCTGCCTGTTATATAAACGGTTTTACCATTTTCATCGACTAAAGTATAATATCCCCCATCTGTTCGCTCACGTGTATACCCTTGCATGGTTACGCAGAATACCAATAATAGTACTATAACTGCTATTGTACCACATCACAAAGAAATTACTGTGGGTACAATTAAGAGTATTCTCAAGCAAGCATTTATTGATGAAGAAGAATTTTATTCATTATAGTGAAAATA
>JBEQCC010000350.1:0-4088 GCA_041639455.1 Pelosinus sp.
ATTTAGGCAAGATTTATCATTTGGTGTTATTCTATGAAAGAGCGCAGTGGGAAGCTTTTATGACTTGTGCTGCTGGTTTAGGTATCGGGGAAAAACATATTCCTGATGATTATAAAAAGGCGGTAGCTTGGGCTGATGAGGTTTGCTCATTATAGCGGGGTTAAAGAAAGGGGATCATTCTTTGTTGATATTCATGATATTGATCGTTATTTAAGGGGAGAAGTTCCTGATTGTCAGCTATTTATGCTTTTCCAGGGGATGTGAAAGTCCATAAGGAGGAGCAAAGATTTTCTCCTTGGAAAACGAACCCCAAATGTTTGGCTAAGGAAGAAACACCTAAATTAAGGAAACAGAGCGAATAACAGTAGTATTAGCAAAAGACAAATCCAGGGACACCTATGCAGGTGCTCGTGGATTTGTCTTTCTTATTCCAAATATGAATTATTTTTTATCTCCAGCTGCTGCCACCTGTTTTAGACTCAGGCCAATACGATTTCGATTTTCGTCTACGTTTAAGATCATAACATCGACAATATCTCCCACCGAAATAACATCCAGTGGATGGCGAAAGGGTTTATAACTCAGTTCTGAGCGATGGATGAGACCATTGGTTTTAATGCCAATATCTACAAAGACGCCAAAATCAGTTACATTATGCACAGTGCCTTTTACAATCGTTCCAGCAGTCAGTTCTGATAATTTAACAATATTTTTACGGGTCATAGGAGCCGGCATGTCTTCTCTAGGATCACGACCGGGTTTGGTTAGGGCTGCCAAAATATCACGAACGGTAGGTTCGCCTGCTTTCAGCTCGGCTGCCAAAGCTGCGGCATTTGCTTTTAACGCTTCTTCTTGAATGGTTTGCAGAGTCGTTTTATCTTTTAAATCTTTTGGTGAGAAACCAAGTTTGGCTAAAATAGCTGCGGCTAACTTATAGGATTCTGGATGAACAGGAGTATTATCTAAAGGCGTATCTCCATCTTGAATACGCAGGAAACCAGCACATTGGATAAAGGTGGATTGTCCTAGACGGGTAACTTTAAGTAATTGAGCTCGATTTTTAAAAGTGCCGTTTTCTTCTCGGTACGCGACGATATTTTTGGCTACGGCAGCATTAATGCCCGATACATGTTTTAGTAGTTCAATAGAGGCGGTATTTAGCTCGACACCAACATGATTTACAGCAGATTCGATTACGTTAGAGAGGGTTGCCCCCAGTTCTTTCTGGTTTACGTCATGTTGATATTGACCGACGCCAATTGACTTAGGATCAATTTTCACTAATTCGGCTAAAGGGTCTTGTACTCGCCGTGCAATGGACACAGCTCCTCGCAAGGTGACGTCCAAATCAGGCAGTTCGTCTTTTGCCAGTTTAGAAGCAGAATAGATAGAAGCACCCGCTTCATTGGTAATTAGATAATTTACCGGCAGTTGGTGGGTGTTAATCAGTCCGGCTGTAAATTCTTCTGTTTCATAGGAAGCTGTACCATTGCCAATTGCAATGAGTGTTACACCGTATTGTTTTATAACCTCTAGAGCAATTTGTGCTGATTTCTCTTTTTGCCCCTCTCCCATGGTCACATAAAGGACATTTGTGGTGAGAACAGAGCCTGTAGGGCTAACGACGGTCATTTTACAACCTGTGCGATAACCTGGATCAAGTCCCATGACGGTATGTCCAGCAAAAGGCGGCTGGAGAAGTAATTGGCGCAGGTTAAGGCTAAATACACGGATTGCCTGCTTCTCCGCATTCTCTGTTAGAAGAGAGCGAATTTCCCGATCAAGAGCAGGAAATAATAGCCGTTTATAACCATCAGTGACTGCTGATAAGATGCATTCGCTGAAAATAGAAGTGCCTTTACTGATTTGACGATTGATTAATTCTATATTGGTATCATGTGGAGCTTCCAGGGTTACTTTGAGTAGTTTTTTATCTTCTCCTCGATTGACTGCTAAAATACGGTGGGAGGGAATACGATTAACGGGTTCTTTATATTCTTTATAAGTAAGAACTTCTTTACCTAGTTCCTCTGCTACTGTCAGCTCTGTATGAATTTCGGCCGTTCTCCATAGCTGCTTTCTCATGTTGGCCCTAATATCGGCTGTTTCGCTGATTGTTTCAGCAATAATATCAAGAGCTCCTGCTAAGGCATCTTCAGCAGTATCCACCTTATTTTCAGGGGATATAAAGTCTGCTGCAACTGTAAGAGGTGTGCCCGTTGTCAGTTGTTGGGATTAAATAATGTCGGATAAAGGTTCCAGTCCTTTTTCCCGGGCAACTTGGGCACGAGTACGTTTCTTTTGTTTAAAGGGTAGATATAGGTCTTCTAACTCTTGCAGTTTGGTAGCGGCAATAATGGCCGTACTTAATTCGGGTGTCAACTTGCCTTGCTCTTCAATATTAGCAAGGATGTCTTCTTGTCGTTTCACCAAATTGCGCAAATATTGCAGGCGTTCTTCTGTAGTGCGAAGCTGCTCTTCATCCAGTTCTCCAGTCGCTTCTTTGCGATAGCGAGCGATAAAAGGAACAGTATTGCCTTCGTCTAATAAATTAATAGTAGCAACTACCTGAGGAACTTTGATAGCAAGCTCTCTGGCGATTACGATAGGAATATCAGTATATAACATAGTGCACCAACTTTATGATTTTTAGATGGTTTTTATTATATCATAAAAAGATTTATAAATATAATATATAGAGTGATATGAAAAAAGCAAAAGGTTTTATGACGTGTAGCGTCTTTCTTATAGAATGCTGATACCTTTAGTATTCAATCACTTTGCTAATAGCCAGATTGGGTTGTTGCCACAGATTAACAGCTACTTTGCCTAGTTTTGTATTGAGTTTAATTTCAGGGCGCAGCAGGTGGCTTTGATGATTTTTCGTTACATGGGCCACTTGTTTCGTATTTAATAAGACTAAACTGCCTACAGGATAGATTGGTATCGTATGGATAAATATTGTAAGAAGATGCACATCAAAAAGTGTATTGCTTTTTGCTAACATCCCTTCAATTACCTCTAATTGAGACGTGTTTTCAATAACGGCTTTTGTGATCGCTTTATCAAAATAATTAGCAATGGCTACAATTTTTGAGAATAAATGAATTTTATTGTTAGTGAGACCTAGAGGCAACCCCGAGCCGTCTAACGCTTCGTGGTGTTCGGACACAATTCGTGCAATTTTCGGTGATAATTTGTTGCGCAATAATAAATTGCGTCCATATAGTGTATGCAGTTTGGCACTATCAAACAATAACCCGTTAATACGGGGAAGGGTGGCTTTTCCAATGTCATGTAATAAAGCTCCTAAAGCCAGTTCATAAAGGTCATCCTTCGACAGATTCAACTGGAAGCCTGTTATTAATGAGAGTAAACAGACATTGATGGAATGAACGAGTTCTTGCTGATTGGGATAATAAATTTGTGTATTAATCATTGTGGTTGTTTGCTGTGATGCTTGATCGATAATATTATTGATAAGATTACCAATTTGCTCTAAATATAAAAAAGTAAGCTTTTCATTTGCCAGAAAGCTGGTCTGCAGTGAAGACAAAGCCTGAAAACAAAGAGACAACTCGGTACGTAATTCAGAGGGAATTACTTGCTGCTGTTTTAGCAGCGTTGCTTCTTGGTCAAAGATGCGAATGGTATTAATACCAAATTTTTTTAATCGATTAATATAACTTTCTGTTAGGGTAATTCCTTGTTCAAGTAAAAGTTTTCCATATTCGTCTATAACGTCCTGTCCTAATATCATTCCAGGTTCAGCATAGTCAATGATCATGACAACAACTCCCAGTATAAAAACGTTTCTGTAATATTTTGTAGTATTGTATATATTATTGTACTGGATTTTTTAGGAAGGAATAAGGTACTATAGTCCTATTAATCTAGGGAATTAGACCCGGTTACCATAAAAATCTAGATAATAAGCATAGACTAAAGCAGCAATGCTATGGCAGATAATCAAGCTATGCTGCCTATCCTGAAAATGGTACTGCCTCCAAAAAAACGCAAAAAAACAATACCTATATAAAGACCTGTCTTAGGTCTCAAAAAAAGATCGTATAACATTAGAAATTCAC
>JBEQCC010000351.1:0-4073 GCA_041639455.1 Pelosinus sp.
TATTCCGGAAATTGTTAAGAAAATGAAGGAACTTGGTGTTTATATTACCAATATTATGCCGCTGATTCCAGCACCGGGCAGTGTGTTTGAAAATTTCTCCCAAACTACCATGAAAGATGTCAATGAGATGAGAAATTCCTGTGAATTAGATGTCATGCAGATGCGCCACTGTAAACAATGTCGCGCAGATGCTATTGGATTGCTTGGCAAAGATCGTTCTCAAGAATTTCGGGACCATGAGGAATCCCTAATTAAAATTCCTGCAGCCTTTAAGCAAGGGATTTTACCAAAAACCCGCTGCTTTATGAAGTCATTCGACCAGAGGAAGTGGGGCAGACCAGGCAATTAGTCATTTAGGTTCGTTAGCTGATTTAGTTGCAAAGGCAAGCAATAGACCTTTGTTTCCTTATCGTCCGGTGGTAGGATCAGTTTGCCGAATGACTATGTAGTAGTAAATACAAGAAAGAGTAGTGCCAAAAAAGAGGAGAAAAATATGAAAAATATTGCTCATCATTATTTCGCCTATGGTTCGAATATGAATTTAGCGCAAATGCAGCAACGATGTTTGAACCCTAAAGTACTTGGAATTGCTCGTCTACCTAATTACAGAGTTGAATTTTATGGATATTCTGCCATATGGGACGGATGGCAGGAAACGGTAGTTACTGATTTTGATTCGGAAGTTTGGGGTGTGTTATATGAATTGCAGTTTTCTGATTGCGAACAATTAGACTTTTATGTAGATGTCCGTTTTGATGGAACAGGACAGTATTTTCACTATCCCTTGGATGTAATCGATAGTGAGCAAAGAGCAATCGATGCTGTGATTTATAAAAAAGATAAAGGTGGAGAAAAGACATCCCCTAGTGCAGAATATCTAAATTTCATTATACAAGGCGCAAAAGAACAAGGGTTGCCGGAAGGGTATGTAGCGCTATTGCAGAATAGAATAACTAACCCCGCTGCTTATGCAGTGCCCCTCGTGAGAAAATCGAAGTTCAGTTATATGAATGTAACTTGTGGTGATTGTGGTGAATAAGAATCTCTTTAAATCAGTTATGAAAGGATAGAAGCAAGCATGAGACTCCATTATTTGCAGCATGTTCCATTTGAAAATCCCGGCAGCATTTTAACATGGGCAAAGGAAAATAAGTATGTTGTAACCAATACCCAGCTATACAAAAATGATCCATTCCCCCGGCAACAGGATTTTGATTGGCTTGTGATCATGGGTGGTCCGATGAATATCTATGAAGAAGAAAAATATCCATGGCTTGCTGCTGAAAAAAAGTTCATCCAGGAAGCCATTAGATCTGGTAAAATCATCATTGGCTTATGCCTCGGTGCCCAATTGCTTGCCGACGTAACAGGCGGCAAGGTAACCCAAAATCCTTATAAGGAAATTGGCTGGTTTCCTATTCAATTAAGTGAGAAAGTTAGGTTATCACCTTTGTTTTCTTTTTTCCCTGAGCAGCCAGTCGTATTTCAGTGGCATGGGGACACTTTCAGCGTTCTGCCAGAAGAGGCAGAGTGTATAGCCCAAAGTCAAGCTTGCAAAAATCAGGCTTTCATCTATAAAAGAAGAGTATTTGGGTTTCAGTATCATCTGGAAAACACACCATCCATCATCAAGGACCTCGTGGAAAATTGCCGAGACGAAATGGTTCCTGATATTTATGTGCAGACGCCGGAAGAACTCTCAGCTCACCCCGAATACATCGAGCAAAATAATAGGTGGATGAATCAGTTTCTTACACAACTGGAAAAAATGTATAGAGAGGGGGAGCTTTGATGCATCAGGTTAGTTATACCAAGAGAAATTGTACCGATAAAAATAAAATCGAAACCTTTCTTTTGCAAGAAAGAACAGGGGTACTGGGAATGATCAGCGATAGTTTGCCCTATGCCGTTCCAGTGAATTATGTATGGCTCAACGGTTCTATTTACTTTCATGGTATGGGTTCAGGGAAAAAGGTAAATATCCTTTCTCAAAGTCCCCCCGTTTGTTTCACCGTATATAAAGAACACGGGACTGTGGTAGATCCAGTTCCCTGCCATGCCGATACATCCTATATGAGTGTGATGCTTTTTGGTAAGGTTGAAAAGGTGACTGATTATGAAAAGGCCGCCACAGTACTTCAGGAATTGCTTGAAAAATTCATGCCCAAGTATTATAGCCATCCCTTAACCAGCACTTTGATTGAAAAGTATCGCTCTGGAATGGATGGGAATGGGGTTGCAGTGTATCGGCTAACACCACAGGAAATGACGGCCAAAGAAAACTCGGTGGAAACAGATCAATTGTTTAACCAAAAAGCGCAGTAATTCATGATAAATTCTTTGTTATTGTCAGATATGTTATTTAGAAGGAAAGAAAGGAATAACGATTTAACCGCAGAGGCGCAGAGTACGCTGAGGAATTTTTAATTCTATCTATTTTTCTCTGTGTTCTCTGCGCCTCTGTGGTTAAAAACATTGATTTCTTTTTTAATTTACCTAGAAAGCCAACATTTTGCTGTGCAGCAGGATGTTGGCTTCTCTATGTAAATAAATAGATTGAAAGCGATGAAACATATGGGTATAATGAAAATAAACTAAAATCATTTTTTGTGTACAATGACGTACCGGTCGGATGTGCTGATGCACTCTAGAGCCGGTTTTAATTTTAGGTAAGAGAAAAAAGTTCATAATTAAAAATAGAAAAGCGGATATTCTGTAAATGATGTTATATCAAAAGGGAGGGAAAGATATGGAGCAAATACAACTGACGATGACAATTGGTGAAATTATTAAGAACTATCCTGAAACACGCGAGGTCTTTATTAATAATGGCTTTTCTATTTTTGCTGATGATACGGTAATACAGCAGTTAGGAGTGGTATTAAAGCTGAAAACGGCATTAAAAAGTAAAAATATAAATGAAGAGTCTTTTATGAAGCTGCTGCAGGAAAAAATTGCAGAAACAGGCAGATACAAGAGTTTACAGGCTACAGTTCTTGAAAATGATTCAAATCATTTAAATATGCTGTCCTTATTGCCTTGTCCATTAAAAGTTCCTATGCAGGGGGAGTTAAAACTGTTTCTGGACTATTTGCGTGAAGAGAAAAATCTGCCCTTGAATTACTGCATCGAATCTTTTTCCAATGATCATTTGGATTATGAGGATTACCTAGAGCATTTTGAAGAACCGGATGAAATTCCTGATATCATCATGACTGCCGGCTACGGTTTTTTTTATAAAAAGTTCATGGACCGCTTTGTTGCCAAAGGAGTCTTTGCTGACGTGCTTAATCGTCCCGTAAATTCACGTTTGGCTGAGGCTGGTATCATTGATCCCGATGGACGTTTTACAGTGATTGGAGCCAATGTTCTTGTTATGGTAGTGGATAAGAATCGCTTAGGAAACATTCCTATGCCTAAGACTTGGGGAGATTTATTAAAGCCTGAGTATGAAAATAAAGTGGTGATGCGCGGTCATGGCGATACGTTTTGTGACGTGGTGCAGCTTAACTATTATAAGGATTATGGAGCGGTGGGAGTAGAGCAATTAGGACGGTCCGTAAAGTGTGGACTCCATCCGGCGCAAATGGTAAAAGAGCTTGCCGGCAGCCGCAAAGATGTACCGCCGATTCATATTATGCCTTATTTTTTTTATAAAACAATGAAGGAGTCTGACAACATAAAGGTTATATGGCCCGAGGACGGAATCTTAGCCTATCCGATATCTGTGCTGATTAAAGCGGATAAGATGCAGGAGTTGCAAGAATTAGCGGAGTATCTGACAGGTCCGGAAATTGCACGGATTTGTGCAGATGCGTATTTTCCGGCGACCCATGGGGATATGGAAGTGAACCTTCCTGAACATGTGAATTTAAAATGGCTGGGCTGGGACTTTATTAAAAACAATGATATGAAGTACCTCGTGGAAGCCATGAATGATACCTTTATGCGGGTATATCGCGAGGGAGGGAAAGAAGTATGCAGCTGATTACTGTTGCCGGACCACCCTCGGCGGGGAAAACTTCCGTTATGTTAAAGATCATCGAAACTCTTCAGGAAGATACGCTGAAAGT
>JBEQCC010000352.1:0-4071 GCA_041639455.1 Pelosinus sp.
AAATTTTTATATGACAGATAACACTACTTTACTACCAGACCCAATAGACAATGCTTCTTTAGCTTATAAGTCACTTAATTTTTTTAATTTACAAACCATCCAACAAAATAGTAATCTTTGCGATAACAAATCTAAGACTTATTTAACGATACTTTTTCGCAAGATCATCATTAGAAATTAAAAATCTTTGTCGTTGTTTAAAATCGATGCTCTTTCGTTATTAAACAATAAAACTTACCTAACATTAAAATAAATAAGAAGGAAGTATATATATCACATAGATTAGATTACTAAGGTAGTAAGTATATCAATATGATAAGTAATAAATATTAGAGGAGAAAATTGGTTCAAGTAACCAATTTGTAATACAAATTTTATCATTAATAAGGAGGACTAATTATGACAAAAAAAGAGAGAATTTATGAAACGAAAATTGATAAAAGGAAAACCGAAAACATATCAATTCGTACAACAGTAGAACTAGCAACCCAAATCACTGAAAAAGCTAAAAAAGCTGGACTAAATCGAAACGACTACATTTGTACGGCTTGCCAACAATGCCAGGTCATAGTTATACCAGAAGGACAAGAAATTTTACAGGTTGTGCAAGAAACGCGAAATATGATCCGAAGCCTTCAACACCAAGGAATTACACCTATCTCAAAAGAAGTCAATGTCTTGCTAGGAAAAGTAATCATACGTTTGCGAAATATCATATCCCAAAATCATTAAGACCAATAACTCGGTCTTTTTATTTTTAATTAAAATCAGAAGGAGCTGCTAAAGTGTCTTATTTTAAATTTATACATCAAAATCCTCGTACTTTATTTGGAGTAATTTACTATGTCAATAATGAAGCAAAAACTCATCCCGATTTAATGTATGGCTTTGGGGTTGATCCAGATTCTGCGTTTGAGGAAATGGCTACAGTAAAGCAACTATGGAATCAAACTGATGGACGACAATATAAACACTTCATGTTTAGTTTTGATAGTGATATCAAGTTATCTAAAAATGACCTTATGGATGTTGGTTGTAAAATTGGAGCGTACTATGCTAATGACTACCAAATATTGATGGTTATGCATTCTAATACCAATAATACCCATATTCATTACATCCTCAATACAGTAAATATGTTTACTGGTAAAAAATTCAGTATTACTAAAAGAGATATTTATAATTATAAACTGTATATTAACCAAATACTGAAGAGTCATAACCTTTCCTTAATTGAGCTCTATGACGATAATGAGCCAAACGATATAGATGTAGGTTTATTAAACCATGCTTCCGAATAGTATGACTTTTGAACTATATATTATAAAAATGATGGCAACTATCTAGTAACAATTTACAATGATGATAACAAATGAATAAAACAAAATAGAAAGAGAGTGATCTTTATGCAAACAGCTATTGAAGGTCTACCTGTAACATATGCTAATCTAGATAATGAGCATACGTTCTTGACCGCAGCAGAAGTATCTAAGTTATTCTTCCATGGTAAACTCAATTATTCTAGGGTATTAAAAATGACACGAGACGGTGAGCTTCCAGCAATGAAGCAAGGCAAGTCTTACATTTATTTATGGTCTGCACTTGAAAAATGGGCAGAAAAAAGTTTCAACAAACCAAATTGGTCACATAAGAAAACGGGCAGGCGGATGTGATTGTTATAAAACATTTACGTCCTTTATTTATGTTACAACCAAATACAGTCAATCACACTGGTCTTGAAGGGTATAAATACAATTATACCCTTCTTTTATTTTATACAGAAAGAAGGCGTTAACATGGCAGGTGCAATTGTTAATTTAGGAAATAATAAATGGGAACTACGTATTTCATTAGGCTATGATATGAATGGAAAGCAAATTAGAAAAACCAAACGTATTATAGCTCGCTCGGAGAAAGCAGCCGATAAAGAGCTAGCAAAGTTCTATGTAGAGGTAACCAATAAACCTGTGATCAGTGGTAAAAAAATCATTTTTGGTGAATTTGTTAATCTATGGAGTGAACGCTATGGAAATAACTTAAGTAATACAACGGTATCAAGAAACCAAATTTTATTAGATAGTAGAATATTACCTGCATTTTACAAGAAGCAACTTGATAAAATTTCTGATACCGATATTCTACGCTTCATTGAAGAACTACGTAAAATAGGTATGCGCAAGGATGGAAAAGATACGATTCCTTTATCAGATGCTAGTGTACAAATGCATTATAAATTATTACGTAGTATCTTAAATAAAGCTGTGCAATGGAAATACCTTTCTCAAAATCCTTGCAGTCTCATCGTAAAAGAAGATATTCCAAAAGCAAATTACCGTCGTTTACCAATATGGCAAGAGAATGATTTAAAAAAATTTTTAAAACTAGTTGAAAATCTTAGTAATACACCACTCAATATAAAATATAAGCTTATGGTAAGCCTTTGCTCATTAACAGGTGCAAGGCGTGGAGAGTTTATGGCTTTAACCTGGGATTGTATTGATTTTAATAATAAGCGTATTTTTATCAATAAAGCCTGTGAAGTAATTCCGCACCAGCCTGTTGGCGTAAAAGCACCAAAAACTGTATCATCTACAAGATGGCTGGGAATAGACGACCATACGATCAATCTCCTATATCAGCATAAAGATGTACAGGATAAGTATTTGGCAAATAAGAATCATATAAATCCAAAGCAGTTTATCTTTATTGAAAGAAAGCATACTTCCAATACAAATGAGGTCAGACAAGCCTTTCCAACCTGCTTTTCCAGTTGGTTACACAAATTCTGTGATGAAAATACTTTACCTAAAATAACTGTACATTCGTTCCGCCATATGACAGGAACATATGCCTTGGCCTATGGTGTTCCTTTAACAACAGTTCAGCATATGTTGGGTCATACAGATATTAAGACTACAGCGATTTATTTGCACGAGCTTGAATCCAAAAGACAAGAAGCCACAAACATTTTATCATCACAGTTTGATGAGTTTCGTCGTAACTAGCCATAAAAAATAAACTACTCTAAAAATAGGGTAGTTTATTTTTTATATCCAATTGCAGCTCATTTGATTCGACATATGACCAGTACTTATGCTTTGGCCTATGGGGTTTCTTTGACTACGGTACAATAGGTGATAGTCAACAGATATTAAAACAACGACAAGTTATCTGCATGAACTGGTGGCTAGGCGACAGGAGGGAACTAATATATTAGCGTCACAATTTAACTCGTCGTCAATAAAAAATAAGGAAGCTTGACGGCTTCCTTATTTTTTATTTGCTTGACATCACATATATAAATTATTAATTCATAATTTCAATGCTATCTTGGTTTATCCCTGTTCTTTTGGCAACATATGCTTTAATCTCTGACCTATAATCATTGTTCTCGGTAAAAAAATCAGTATTGTCAATAAGATCCTGATAATCTTTCAGCTTATTTCCAGTAATAGCATAAGAAATAACCGAAAAAAGACGAACAGTCCCGGGTAAACTCTCCGGATATTCTAAATATACTTTAGCGTACATGATAGCACCCTCCCCATAACATATTGATAGTTACATTCGCTATTCATATATACTTACCCTGCTATTATTTCTATTAAGTTCTTTCTTTTCTAGTAGCTTTGTCAATAACGGTTCCCAGGGTTAACTGATATTTTTAATAAATTGATCAATTTTATCAATCTCTGTATTGGGATCTTCCCACCAATCTTTGCTCCATATTCGTAGAATTTTCCATCCCCGCGATTCTAAATATTTCTGACGAAAGATATCACGTTCTCTCGCTGACTTAGAACTGTGATATGCAGCACCGTCGCATTCAATCCCCACAATATATTTAGACTGCTTAGAATCATAAATAGCTAGATCAATTTTATAGCCAGAAACGCCTACCTGTGTATCTACTTCATAACCACGCTGTGTCAGTTTTTTATAGACCTCTTCTTCAAAGCCACTATCAAAATGATTGGTCTTCCCATGCGACAAGCCGGTATCAAGTAGTGAGTGGAGTAATGTTGTAACTGATTCCTGATTGCCTTGTGACAAATCACGCACATATTGCAT
>JBEQCC010000353.1:0-4043 GCA_041639455.1 Pelosinus sp.
AAATTGTGGTGCGATCCCTACTAACTTATTGGAAAGTGAGCTCTTCGGTCATGAAAAGGGAGCATTCACAGGTGCCATTCGTAGAAAGTTAGGAAAATTTGAATTAGCTGATCATGGTACCATTTTTTTAGATGAAATAGGTGAGATGGAAAAAAGTATGCAAGTCAAATTGCTGCGTGTATTACAAAAAAAAGAATTTGAGAGAGTTGGCGGCGAGAGTACAATTAAAGTGAATGTACGAATTATTGCTGCTACGAATCAGGATTTAGAGAAGATGGTTTTAAATGGAGAGTTTCGAGAAGACTTATACTATCGTTTAAACGTAATCCCCTTGTTATTACCGCCTTTAAGAGAACGCAAAGAGGACATTCCGATATTGGCAGAACATTTTCTAAATAAAGTCAGCCTTGAATTAACAAAAAAAGCAAAAGGTATAAAAAATGCTGCCCTGGATATACTGTTGCAGTATAAGTGGCCGGGAAATGTTCGTGAACTGGAAAACATGATTGAAAGGCTTGTAACCTTAACCGAAGGTGATCTTATTGGTATTGAACATTTGCCTACATACCTTAAGGAAAAATTAATAACGAAAAATAAAGAAGGAAGCAGTATAGTAAATAGTGAGATTATTTTACCTTGGGAAGAATATGAAAAGCGGATTATCAAGTTAGCGCTAAGTACTTACAATAGCTATAACCGAGCTGGCAAAGCCTTAGGGCTAACACATAAAACAATAGCAGCAAAAGCTAAGAAATATGGTATAGAAAAAACTATAAGCTGGTAAAAAAGAGTGTTCATGGTAAAAAGTATCAAAAAAGAAAAGCAAGTTGATACTTTTTACCAATTTGCTTTTCTTTATGTTATTTAGTCAGTTTTATGACAGATGAAATCTTTCGTATTAATATTGAGGTTTAAAGTCTTTAGTGAATTGTGGATATTTTTTATTATGGGATTCTTGACTTGGCATGATTATTGCGTGTATTTTACTATGTAAAGCAATGATATGTATGTTCTTATAACATATTATGCTGAGAACCATTGGAAGCCTGCCACGAATGGAATATAAATAACGAAGGAGAGAAAAGACATGAAAAAAGTTATTAATGTACCAGAACAGGTAGTAGAGGAAATGCTGCAAGGTATGGTGTTGGCACATTCTCAATATGTAAAAAGGGTGGATGGTTTTGAAGTACTAGTAAGAGCTAATAAACCAGGGGCTGGCAAAGTGGCTTTGGTAAGCGGCGGTGGCAGCGGGCATGAGCCTTCTCATGCTGGTTTTGTTGGCCGTGGGATGCTTGATGGTGCTGTTGCAGGGGCTGTATTTACTTCACCAACGCCAGATCAGGTATACGAAGCGGTAAAAGCAGTTGATAATGGTAAAGGCGTACTGTTGATCATAAAAAATTATAGCGGCGACGTTATGAATTTTGAAATGGCTATTGAGATGGCAAATGCTGATGGCATTGCGGTGGATAAAGTCATTGTAAATGATGATGTAGCTGTAGAGAACAGTACTTGGACCATCGGCAGGAGAGGGATTGCAGGCACTGTATTGGTGCATAAAATTGCCGGTGCAAAAGCAGAAGCGGGAGCTGAATTGGAAGAAGTAAAGCGGATTGCGGATAAAGTCATTCATAATGTGAGATCAATGGGAATGGCGCTTGATTCTTGTACGGTACCAGCTGCTGGTAAACCTAGCTTTGTATTAGAAGAAAATGAAATAGAAATTGGTATGGGAATCCATGGCGAGCCGGGTACACATCGGGAAGTTCTGCGTACTGCGGATGAAATTACAGATCATTTGGTGGATAAGATTCTAGCAGATATGCCTTTGGCTGTAGGACAAGAAGTTGCAGTATTGATTAATGGACTGGGAGCTACACCGTTGATGGAGCTTTACATCGTAAATCGAAAAGTGGCGGCAATCTTAAAAGACAAAGGTTTACATATTGCTAAAACATATGTCGGGAATTATATGACATCACTAGAAATGGCAGGTTTTTCCATTAGTATTTTAAAACTTGATAGTGAGCTAAAAGAGTTATTATTAGCTCCTGCAGATACACCAGCTTTGGTACAGTTTTAAAAGGGGGATTTAGCTTTATGAGTGGGGATTTATACGAAGTGATATCTGCTGTGGGTGAAACGATCATTGCCAACAGACAAATGTTAACGGATTTAGATGCTGCGATTGGTGATGGAGACCATGGTATCAATATGGCACGAGGTTTTGAGGCAGTTAAGGCAAAGTTGCAGACACTAGAAACAGAAAGTGATATAGGAAAAGTTCTTAAAACAGTAGGGATGACACTGATATCGAGTGTAGGCGGAGCCGCAGGACCATTGTATGGCACTGCTTTCTTGCGGGCTGCTGCTTCTAGTCAGGGGAAAACGGAACTTGATGTAGAGACGATTGGTTCGATGCTAGAGGCGGCTATTGCTGGTATTAAGGAAAGAGGAAAAGCGACAACAGGAGAAAAAACCATGCTTGATGCTTTAGTACCTGCTTATGAAGCATTTCAGGATGGTGCTAAGACGGGAAAATCGGTGATCGAATGTTTGAAATTAGCGTGCGAGGCTGCGAAGCAGGGTGTGGAATTTACCAAAACGATCATTGCTACCAAAGGGAGAGCAAGTTATCTCGGAGAGCGAAGCCGTGGACATCAAGATCCTGGTGCAACATCTTCGTATATTATGTTAAAGGCATTATTAGAACATCTTCGTCGTTAGTAAACAGGAGGTCTCAAGGACATGGTTGGAGTTGTTATTGTTTCACATAGCCAAAAGGTCGCAGAAGGGATACGAGAAATGGCATTGCAAATGTCAGCTCCTGAACAAAAAATAATCGCGGCTGGAGGAATGGCAGATGGTGGTATTGGGACAGATGCCTTTCAAGTAAGTGAGGCCATTATCTCAGCTAATACAGGTGATGGTGTCGCGGTTATGGTAGATTTAGGCAGTGCAGTATTGAGCACAGAGACTGCTTTTGAATTTTTAGATGAAGATTTGCGGGCTAAGGTTCAAATTGCTGATGCTCCTATTTTAGAGGGAGCGATTAGCGCTGTTGTAGAAGCATCATTAGGGAGTGCTTTAGCTGCTGTTATAGCAACGGCAGAAGGTGCACGTACTTTGAATAAAATGTAAAAGCAATGCCTCCTGATGATAAAATAATGATTTCTTATGCGAGGGATAAATATGACAGAAATACAGGTAACAATTACAAACGTTAGCGGTTTGCATGCAAGACCGGCAGCTCAGTTTGTGCAGAAAGCAGCTACTTTTAAAAGCAAAGTCAAAATTGTAGCCAATAATAAAGTAGCAGATGGAAAGAGTATTTTGGCAGTTATGAGTATGGGTTTAAAACAAAATGCTCAGATTACAATTACTACTGAAGGCGAAGATGAAAAAGAATGTAGTAAGGCTCTTGAAGATATGATTAAGAGCAAATTTGGAGAAGAGTAATAGTGAGTAATATGCCGTGATAAATGAAAAAATCGCTAGCTCATTCATAAACTGAATCAGTCTAGCGGTTTTTCATATCTTGTCCATTATTTGGATCGGGATAAGAACTTAAACACTTTAGCTCCTGTATCACGCACACGACGTATGGGAGTGCTGCTAACTCTAATTTTGGGTTTCATATCACTGATTGAACCAAAGTCCCCACGTTTAATATTAGTAATTTTAATCTTTTCTGGTTTTAAAAATTTCTTTAATACTTTAGAGGCGTTATCAGGTTGACTTGCGTCACTATAGTTGAATAAATCTATGGCAGCATAGCCTTTATCAGGAAATGTATGTATGCTCATATGACCTTCTGCTAGTAATGCCAGTGCTGCCAGACCTGTTAAGCCTTGTGGTTGAAATTGGTATTCAGTGAATTCAAGCAGTGTCATATTCGATTCAGCAATTGCTGCCCGCATTGCTTGTTTAAGAATTTCCATAGTAGTAAGACTTTCAAAACTGCATCCGTACATATCAATGGTGAGGTGCCTGCTTATAATTCCCATAATCATATTCGATTTACTCCTTTTCATTTAACT
>JBEQCC010000354.1:0-4059 GCA_041639455.1 Pelosinus sp.
ATCGCCTTTATGGAGTCTCCTCCCAGATTAAAGAAGTTGTCCCTTATCCCAACCCGCTCTGCTTTTAATACATCCTGCCATACCTTAGCCAATATTGCTTCTTTATCATCTCTTGGCGCAATGTACACCGCACCAGAGGCCTTACTGCAATCAGGCTCCGGCAGTGCCCTCCTGTCGACCTTATCATTGGAAGTCAGAGGCATACAATCAAGTCGTATTATGTAGGAAGGCACCATATAGTCAGGCAATTCTTTTAATAAATATTGCCTCAGTTCATCGATTGTCAATTCATCGTCTGTTACAAAATATGCGACCAGATATTTGTCCCCTTGCTGATCCTCCCGGTCAATTACGGCTGCTTCCTTAACTAACGGATGCTTTAACAGTTCTGCTTCAATTTCTCCCAATTCAATCCTAAAGCCCCTGATTTTTACCTGGTGATCGATTCTGCCAAGAAATTCGATGTTGCCATCGGGAAGCCATCTTGCCAGATCCCCTGTCTTGTATATCTTCTCCCCATTTCGATACGGATTGGCTACAAACTTTTCCCCTGTCAATTCTGGTTTGTTTAGATAACCTCTGGCTAACCCGTCTCCGCCGATGCACAACTCACCTGCTAAACCAATTGGCAACAGTTGGTTCTTCCTATCAAGAATATAGATTTGTGTATTACTGATCGGTCTCCCGATTGGCACCGGACTATATTCCAATTCTAGCTCGTTATATTTCCAGGTAGTTGCAATAACCGTTGACTCCGTAGGCCCATAAGCGTTACTATACACAAGCCTTTCCTTCCACTTATCAACCAATCCTTTAGTTATAGCGGACCCACCTGTAATTAAATGCTTCAGTTTAGTGACCCTTTCCGGCTCAATACCTGCTAAATAGGTTGGAGGAAGAAGTGCTATCGTTATTTCGTTTTTGCCGATAAAATTCTCAAAATCAGCAAGATGATGAATCGTTTCACGACTAACCATATACAGCGTTGCGCCTGTCAGCAAACTCGTAAAGATTTCCCAGACAGAAGCATCGAAGGAACTGCTGGCGAATTGCAGCATATTATCTTTCTCATCCACATGGTAATTCTGCTGAAAAAATGTCTTCAAATTTGCCATTCCTTTATGCTCTATCATAACGCCCTTGGGCTTTCCTGTTGATCCTGAGGTATAGATGATATATGCTAAATCACTCGGCTTATTTATATTTTCTAGTCCTTCATTGTTCCCTTTGTATATACCATCATCTTCAATATCGATCACTTCACCTTGATAGCTCACTTTATCTTTCAAGTGTTTTTGTGTCAACAGAATACTTGTAGAACTGTCCTCCAGCATATATGTTATTCTCTCCATAGGATAGTTCGGATCAATCGGCAGATAAGCACCGCCTGCCTTAAGTACTCCCAGTATGCCGATTACCATCTCAATTGACCGATCGATCATGATGCCTACGATACGATCAGGTTTTACCCCTTTATTTCTCAAAACCTTTGCCAGTTTGTTTGCCTTGGCGTTCAGTTCCTGGTAGGTAAGTTGTCTATTTTCAAATACTACAGCTGCATGATCAGCTACTCTATTAACCTGTTCTTCAAATAACTCATGGATTGTCTTCTCTTTTGGATACTCCACCTTTGTATTATTGAAATCGTATAAAATTCTTTGTTTCTCTTCTTTAGGAATGATTTCTAATTCAGAGACACTTTTCTCACTGTTTTCAATCACTTCAGTAAGCAAATATTTAAAATGAGCAATAACGGTTTCGATAGGCATAAATTTTTCAAATACACCAATCTGGTAGTCAAAATCAATGTAGATATCCCTTTCATCGTTATACTCCCTCACAAATATCGTCAAAGCATTCCGCTCATGCTGGTGAGTCATGCTCACAACATCATAATCACTGGCAGTGACATAATTCTCACTAAAATCGCGATTTATGTAGGAAAGAGATATATCAAATATATTACTTTTTTCCTTAACCTGCTCACAAGCCGTTCTGTATATTTCTCCGATGGGAAACTTCTGATGTCTATAGCATTCCATAAGTTCACCTTTTATCGTAAGCATGAGTTCTTTAACGTCCATGTCTTTTCCCGGATTTATTCGTAAAGGTACTACATTTGCAAAAAGTCCCAGGGTTTGCTTATATTTTGCCTTTCCTCTGTTTAGGGTGGGAACACCGATAACAACCTCTTCCTTATTGCATACCCTGCTAAAATAGGTAAACAGCACTCCCAAAATAAAATGGAAGACGGTGCAGCCATTCGCTTCACTAAATGCAATCATTCTATTATAGGAAGACCTTTTGATGCTGCATGTAACCCTGTCACTTATCACTGAACGATCCGTACTGATTTCATTACCCGTGTTCCTGTTAAAAAGAGGTTCCGGAATCTTTGTGTATTTCTCCTTCCAAAATTCTTTATCATTTGAAAATGCTTGGGAATGAAGATATTTTTGATTATCAGCAATAAAATCCGTATAAGAATACGTTATACTCTCATCCTCTATAACACCTGCCATCAACTGATTGTAACTTTTAATGACTTGTTTATATACCATAGCTAAACCAAATCCATCAATCATAATATGATGAAACTTCATAAACCAGAAATAAGTAGTATCGTCAGACTTCAGTAAAGCAAACTGAAATAAATTCCCTTCTTCAAAATTAAAGGGTTCTGAGAATTCCTCTTTCATCCAAGCTAGGCAAGTTTCATCAGGATTTTCTTCATTAGAAAAATCATAAAAGGGAACTTCATACGCAATTTCTGATAATATTCTCAGATAAGGTTCTCCCTTTTTATCAACTACATTCATGCGCAGAGAATCATTACGCTTTATTAATATTGCAATTGATTTATTTAGAACCGCCTTATCTATTTGCCCTGTAATAGCTATAAATCCGCCTAAGTTATAGATCGGCTTTCCCGAAAACAGACACTGCTCCAGCCAGATATCCTTTTGATAAGAAGTCAATGGATATTCTGTATACGCAGGCTCCAACTCCATTTTATGCATGTTACTATCGTCCCCTCAAATTTTATTTTGAATTCTGCAGATATTCGCTAGACAGTATTTGATCAAATAGCCTGAACACTTCCTCAGCATGATAGAGATCCTTTGATACACTCACTTTCATATACAGCTTACCGGAAAGGGTAGAAGATGCGAGAAGGATTGATTGTGACTTAAAGGAAAAATAGATGGAATCTACTAATCTCTCCATCACAGGATAGGATATAACACCCAGATTGGAATAGGTAAGTGAAAAGTCCCCTAAAGGGGACCTTTCCGGCATCGGTTTTTTACTTTGTTCTAACCACTGTATTTTAGCTTTCTCGTAGGATCGAGATACTGCAGCCCCTAAACATGACAAACTATAAGGAAGCCCCCTTTTAAACCATCGAAACATAGATTTTACTTGTTTGTCTATTTCCTTGCCTTGAAAAAATTGTGCCGGAAGACTTGCGATCAAATTTCCATAGGTATGTTCCGGTGAATAAGGTGAGAGTGAGTGGATGTCCATGGGCATCGAAACAACTACACGTTTCTTATCAGGAACATGCTGGAATAATCCTTTGACTACAATTTCGCAGGTATATTCCGTTAGCGTCATTTTTTTAGCCTTGCACAGCAGCAATATTTTTTTAGTCTCATCCCTGTCAAAGCCGTATGATTTAGTGGCATAATTATTACTTTTGGCAGGAGTCTTGCCATAACTTAAGTCTACAGTATCCTGTCCAGGATTTTTGCCAGCTTTTAAAATAAAATCAGTAAGAAAAATTGGCAGCCATAAGAAGGCATTGACTCTCTTCATCATACGTAAAATTCTATGCAAAAAATTCGTATGTATTGTTTGTTCATCTCTGACTTTTTGTTTATCGCCTTCATAATATTGAAGCCATTTTTGAATCCAAAAAACCAGGCATCTGCCATTTGCTACAATATGATTCATACTTATAACAAGCGTATATTCATCCACAACAGATAAGTTAAAAGGAAGACGTGTATTGGTCGGATAATACTCCTTTAATAGGGCATCCTTATCATACTTCTC
>JBEQCC010000355.1:0-4045 GCA_041639455.1 Pelosinus sp.
AAGAACGGGTATTGGGGTCATAATAGCCATGTACAATTGAGAGGTATGTGCGTCCAGTTTTTTTATTTGTTGCTTTTCTAAGAAACATATAAACAACCCTTTTCTCTTTAATATACTATAAAACGCTACAAAACGCAACTAAAATATGACAAAAAATATAAATAAAAAAAAGCTTGAACCTTTTGATTTTATTGAGGTTCAAGCTATAACTAAATTTATTTTGCTGCAAAACTATGGAGGTATCTCGTAAGATAGTAAGATATTTGATGAAAAACATGATATTCGCATGTTTTAACTGTCTATTGAATGAAGTACGCCCTAATGTGATTGTATAAGCAACATTGTAAAATGGTAGACTATGGTATAATAAACCTAGATTTACGATAGAAAAGGAGATGTTTGTTATGGGAGATAAAAGCCCAAAGAACAAGGAAAAAAAGAAGAAAAAAGCTGAAAAGAAGGCTCCACCAATTCTAGCAAATAAATCTGAATAATTTTCTATAGGAAGCGCAACCACAAGTTGGTTGTGTTTTTTTTCGATTGCGATGGTTATTATGAAATTTAATAAGAAGAAATTGTATGTATTCACAATATTCTCTATTACAATAAAATCCCAAAATGTCCCCTTAAAGTGGGAATATACTGACAATGATTGATAGTCATGATCATTCATGAGTTGAATATCGAGCCCAGAAAGTAGTGTAGTGGCATCGCTACACTACTTTCTGGTTTTCTGTAGTGAAAAATGTAAGATAGAAAGAGGTTCGAGGAGGATGTGTAGTGGCATGAATATTGCATATAAAATTAAGTGAATTCTAATTGTGAGAAATATACTTCTCTAACTGTTAGATATTTCTTTAAATAAAGGAGTTGTTTATATGAAGAAAAAGGTCTTGATAGGATCTAGAGAGCGTTCTCGCTCACCAGAGGCTATGGAAATCTTGAATGCACAAGGTTATGAACTGGTATTAAACCCTCATGATCGTGCATTAACAGAGAACGAGCTCCTAGAGATGATTAAGGGAGTCGAGGGAATGATTGCGGGAAGTGAAAAAGTCACAGCGGCGGTAATTGCTGCAGGGGCTCCGACACTTAAGGTCATTGCTAAACAAGGCGTGGGATACAACACGATCAATATGGATGCTGCTAAAGGACATGGCGTAGCTGTAACCATTACTCCTGGTGCTAACAGTAAGTCGGTAGCCGATTTGGCAATGGGGTTAATCATGGCAATCGCTCGGCAAATTCCCCAGATGGATGTTTCCATACGAGATGGAGGCTGGTATCGCCATACTGGTGTTGAACTGGAGGGGAAAGTTCTGGGGATCATTGGAATGGGCAATATCGGTGGGGAAGTAGCCAAACGCGCTTATGGTTTTGGTATGGAAATTCTTGCCTATGATGTGTACCCCAGACAAGACTTTATTGACAATTATGGTGTAACCTATTTACCTCTGGATGAGGTATTTGCAAAGGCGGATTTTGTCTCCCTACATGCACCTGCGCTGGCACAAACTGCTGGCATGGTTAATATAGAGCGGCTTTCCAAGATGAAAAAGACCTCCTATATTATTAATACGGCTAGAGGAGAACTAATTGTTGAAGATGATTTATATAAGGCGCTAACTCAGGGATTCATTGCCGGCGCTGCTTTGGATGTGTTTGCTCAGGAACCGCCAAAAGATTCTCCTTTGATGAAACTGAAAAATATAATCTTTACCTCTCATGCTGGTGCGTATACTAATGAAGCAATTGTGGGGGCTGGTGTCATGGCAGCGGAAGAAATAGTACGAGTTTTATCCGGCTCTGAGCCTAAATATTCAGTTATCAAATAATAATATAAAAATTAGGAGGAACTAACGATGAGTAAAAAGTTTGAAAATTTACGTAAAATAATTGATGGTGGTATTGTAGTTATTATTCGCAGCGATAACACTGAGGAAGCGCAAAAAATTGCTGAAGCCTGCATTAAAGGCGGGGTTGGGGCAGTAGAAGTTACGATGAGTGTGCCTGGAGCATTAAAAATTATCGAATCTTTATCTCAAATCTATAAAAATGGCGAAGTCGTTATCGGTGCAGGAACTATTTTAGATGCAGAAACAGCAAGAGCAGCTATTTTAGCTGGAGCTGAGCTTTTAGTTAGTCCTCATTTAAATGTTGATATGGTTAAAGTCAGCAATCGCTATCAGGCTATATCTATCGTTGGAGCGATGACTCCTAAAGATGTCATAGAAACGCTGGAAGCTGGTGCTGATATGGTGAAGCTGTTCCCTGCAGATTTCTTAGGCGTTCAGTATGTAAAAACCATTAAAGCACCGATTCCCCAAGCAGCTATTGTGCCTACCGGCGGAGCAACACCGCAAAATGTACATGAGTGGATTCATGCAGGTTGCGATGCGATCGGCGTAGGCAGTTACGTTACGAAGGCTCATAAAAAAGATGGTGACTACAATAAAGTTACACTCGCTGCCAAAGAGTTTGTAGAGGCAATTCAAAAGGCACGTCAACAAGGTAAATAAGCAAATTGTAAGATAAGGAGGCGATTGTAGTGTCAGATTCCAATAACGAATTGGAAGAGCGTATCCCAGGTATCGTTATTGTGACTCATGGAAAATTTGGCGAAGAATTAGTTAAAAGTGCTGAAATGATCATGGGGCCAATGGAAAGTGTAAGAGCACTATCTTTGATGCCAGGCATGGAACCGGCTGATTTTATGGTTGAGATTAATCGGGTATTAGAGTCCATGGCTGATGGATCTTTGCTGATCAGCGATTTATTTGGCGGTACTCCGGCTAATGTTTCAGCAGCTATTTCAACCACTAGAAAAGTGAGCGCAGTTGCTGGTTTGAGTCTTGGTATGGTTATTGAAGCCGTAACTGCCCGGATGGGGCTGCGAGGGGAAGCATTAGCAAAGGCCGTAATTCAGGCAGGACGCGAAGGATGCCAAAACATCCTGGTTGAAGTGCAGGAATTAGATAGTTTGTGAGATCAATCATCGGAGCGTTCCAGTAAGAATATAAAACCATTAGGAAGGATGAAATATATGGCTAAGCTTTCTTTAATCAGAATTGACTTTCGCCTGATCCATGGACAAGTAGTGGCGAAGTGGCTGAAAACAATTCAAGCCACTAAGATCATTGTTGTCAATAATACGTTGGCGAAGGATCCGGTAATGAGCAATATTTATAAAATGGCTACACCGGCTGACGTGAAATGCAGTGTAGTGGGTATTGATACGTTTATAGCAGCATGGAACAAAAATCAGCTGGGTGAAGGGAATGCATTGGTTTTATTTAAAGATGTTCACACTACACTTGAAGTTTGGAAGAAGGGCTTTCCTATTGAAGAGCTGCAAATCGGCGGACTGGGTGCAGGACCGGGGAGAAAAGCAGTTTATCTCAATATGACATTAAATCCAGAGGATGCTGCTATGTTAACTCAGATGAGCAGCGGAGGCGTAAATGTATTTTTCCAGGCGACTCCTGAAGACAAGCAGATGGAGTACGAAAAAGTAATGGAAAGCGTAAGTTTTTAAAGTCGTAAATAAGGAGGAAAAATTATGATTCAAGCTGTTTTAGTAGGATTGCTGGCTTGGGCGCAATCTTCATCAAACCCTTTGGGGTGGTGGTTAATTAGAGAACCGCTGATGGCAGGATTCTGGGTGGGACTGATCTATGGGAAACCAGTTGAAGGACTGATTATCGGAGCGGCAATTAATGTAGCCTTTTTAGGTTGGAACAGTACTGGGGGGGCCAACCCCTCGGATCTTTATTCAGCAGGATTACTGGGTACGGCAGTGGCCATACAAAGTAATATGAGTACGGAGCAGGCCGTTGTAGTGGCAGTCTCCATCGGAGTTATTGGCAATTATGCTTGGATTTTATTTATGTCCATCAATTCAATGCTGCCTTCTATACAGGATAAGTATGCAGAAAAAGGCGATGTTCGTGGTATTATGCTGATTCAGGCGATACCTTCTCAGGCTGTCGTAATACTGGTAAGAGGAGTTCCTGCCTTTTTGGCGGCTTTTTATGGGCCAACTGTT
>JBEQCC010000356.1:0-4041 GCA_041639455.1 Pelosinus sp.
CTTACTATTTCATTAGAGCTTTTACCAAAATGTATTTTTTTACTACTAAATAAACTTACTTCTATGGCTATAAACAAGACGAGGATTTAAGCAAGTTAAAACTTGCCTAAATCCTCGTCTTGATGTATTACAACATCTTACTCTTTCTAATGTCCGCCAGCACCCAGTTTGCGCTGCAGGATTTTACTTGGTATGGTAAATAACAAATTTAATATAAGAATTGTAATGACTAATAAGGCCCCAGACCCATTGGCAATTTCAACTCTGTCAGGTATAAGCCCTACAGCCGTAACATACCAAATATGCACAGCTAAAGTTTCGCCTGCCGCTGTCATATCAAAATTGACAAGTTGTCTTCCAACTGTCGTACCAGCTGTAAATATCAGGATCGCTGTTTCCCCTAAAGCTCTACCCGCTGTCAACGTAATACCCGTAATAATTCCAGGCAATGCATTTGGCAAAACAACCCGCCAAATCGTCTGCCATTTAGTAGCGCCAAGAGCCAAACTTGCTTCACGATAATGCACGGGAACATTTCGCACTGACTCTTCTGTCACTCTGACAAGGACAGGCAAATTAAGTAACGTCAATGTTAAAGCTCCGCCAATAATGCTAAATCCCATACCTAATGTATTGATAAAAATAATCATTCCAAATAATCCCAGAACAATAGATGGAACTGTTGCCAAACTTTCCGTACTTAACCGAATCAAATCCGTCAGCTTATTATCACTAGCATACTCGGCTAGATACACCCCTGCACCGACAGCTAAAGGTATAGAAACCAAGAGGGATAAAAATAAAATGTAAAAAGAGTTAAATAACTGAGCTCCTACACCGCCACCTGCTTGAATATCACTGGATTTACCAAAGATAAAATCCCATGACAGCACAGGTACACCTTTATACAAAATAAAGAGCAAGAAAGCAGCCAATATACCTAAGATTACAATTCCCGACAGCCACATTAGCAGTGTCGCTAGTTTATCAAATACTTTTGCGGACATTTAGATCACCTTCTTTCTGGCAATTCGGCGAATAATCAAAATCATGATCAAGGATAGTACTAATAATACAAAAGCCATTAGGAACAACGCATTTCCCCAGGCTGATCCAAAGGGAGTATTGCCCATTTCCACAACAATTTCACTAGGCAGCGTAGAGGTGGGCATAAATAAAGATGTAGCTAATTGCGGAGTGTTGCCAATTACCATTTGAACTGCCATGGTTTCTCCTACCGCTCTTGCCATAGCCAAAATAATTGAGGTTAAAATTCCAGGCAGCGCAGAAGGTAAAAGTACATACCAAATGGTTTGCCATCTTGTTGCTCCTAGGGCTAAAGAAGCTTCCTCTAAACTCTTTGGTACTGCTCGAAGAGCATCTTCCGAAATACTCACAATCGTAGGTAAAATCATAACCGCCAAAATAATTGAGGCTGCTAATAAGCCAAAGCCCATATTTACATTAAAATAGGTTCGAATAAAAGGTACAATAATAGTTAGACCCACAAAGCCATATACGACAGAAGGAATCGCTACATATAAATCCGTAGCTGGTCTCATAATTTTACTCAACCAAGCCGGAGCTATTTTTGCCATAAAAATCGCACCAGCCAATCCCAAAGGCGCGCCCAATAAAATTGATAGTACAGTAACTGCTAAAGAACCTACGATAAAACTTAAGGCACCATACTCCAGCCCCATTGGATCCCATTTTGCTGAAAAAAAGAAATCTAAAGGACTTACTTCTTTAAAGGTCAAGAGCCCCTGACTGCCGACAAAAGCAATGATTGTAACAACAATAATCGTCATCAAACTTGCACTGGCAATGAATAGATACCTCATGTAATGATCATATAATAATTTCGTTTTATGCTCTTTACTTACTAATTCCATTACAAATCCTCCTGTTTTGAAGAAAGAACAAGCTTACACCAACCCTTAAATCCATCTAAATCTAAGGTTCATGAAAAGCTATATCAAGACTTCTTGTAGTTAAATTGTAACCCATTCCTAATTTTCCTTTGTTAAGGGATTGTTAAGTAATTGTTAAGTCTAACCTGCCAGAAATTACTTGGTGTAACAATATCCTGCTCTTTCTAATTAGAATATCCAACTTCGGAGCATTCTACATATAAAATATCATTACATATTAACTCAATCTTCTTGATGCTGCATATAATAAAACATAAGAAGCAATTCTTAAGTAGAGGAGGATTACATTGAATAAATGTTACGTTATTGATACTAATGTTCTCCTACATTCCCCTAACGCAATATTTACCTTCAACGAGCACACTGTAATCATTCCCGAAGTAGTTCTAGAAGAGCTGGATCGTTTCAAATCGGAAAGCAGCGAACGAGGTGCTAACAGCCGTCAAGTCAGCCGTATTATTGACAACCTACGCGCTACAGGCAATTTACTTAAGGGAGTCCCCTTGAATGATCAAGGAGGCATCTTACGAATTGAAACCAACCATCTGGATACTAAAATTCCTGCTAATTGGCCAGGAAGCAAACCTGATAATCGTATTTTACAAGTATGTAAAGGGTTATCCGAAAGTAATCATTACCCGATTTTAGTCAGCCGCGATACCAATATGCGCGTAAAAGCAACCATTCTTACGATTCACTCTGAAGATTTCCGCAATGAAAAGGTCGCCAGCATTGAAGAGCAATATACTGGTCGAGGCACCATTTATACCACCTCAGAAGTTATTAATCACTTTCATAAAGATATTTTAAATACCATTGATTCTACTCTTTTATTCACCTATGATGAAAATGCTCAAATATTGATAAACACACCTTTAGAAACCAACCAATTTTTTTTAATTCGTTCTACAGATAATGACCGTCATACAGCTTTAGGTCGCTTTGACGGTGAAAAAATCGTCCACCTACGTTATCAGCACCACAATCCCTTTGGCGTTGTCCCCCGTAACATTGGCCAGATTTTCATGCAAGAATGTCTCATGATGAGCGCCACTGAAGCTCCTTTAGTCATTATTAAAGGTCCAGCCGGTACAGCTAAAACCTTCTATTCCTTAGCAGTAGGCTTACATCAGCACTTTGAGTGCCGCCCCAGAGATTATAATCACATACTTATTTGCCGTCCTAATGTCCCTATGGATGAGGATATTGGTTTTCTTCCTGGATCAGAAGTCGATAAAGTAAGTCCTTTCATGAGAGGTATCAGAGATAATCTGTTTACCCTGATGAATGGAAATACACTCGATGATAGCAAAGATCTATTACAAGCGGAAGATACAATTCAACTTTTATTTGACAAGCATACGATTCAAACAGAAGCACTCGCCTTTCAGCGAGGTCGGTCATTACAAAAATACTGGGTCATCTTTGATGAAATGCAAAATGCTACGCCTCGCCAAGCTAAAGGAGTGATCACTCGCCCGGGATTAGGTACCAAAATCATTCTTTTAGGTGATCCTGCCCAAATTGACCATCCATACTTAGATAGTCAGTCCAATGGTTTAGTGTATGCCAGTGAAAAAATGCGAGGATCCAAGCTTTGTTTCCAAGTAACGCTTCAGCATGATGAATGCGAACGCTCACCCCTAGCTGCTGAAGCGTCTATGAGATTATAAAGCTTTTAAATCGTTCCTTTTTTGAAGTATACATCCTCTAAATAAAACAAACTGCCGACTTGGCAGTTTATTTTTTGCGCATTCGCTGTCCTGTTTCTAAGTAAATAACCCATTCTCCAATATTAGTAGCATGATCAGCGACTCGTTCTAAATAGCGTGCTACAAACAATAATTGAGTTGCCTGTGTAATATTACGGGGATCTTCCATCATGTACGTTAAAAGTTCACGAAAGGTTTGATGATAAATATCATCTACTTCATCATCTGCGGCACACACATTTTCTGCTAAAGCAATATCAAGGTTGATATAAGCAGCCAAGGAATCTCTTAGCATTTTTTGTGCCATTGCAGACATCCGCGGGATATCTACCAACGGTTTAATCAGCGGTTGTTCTGCAATGCCTAAGGCAATTTTAGCAATGTCAAAAGCATGG
>JBEQCC010000357.1:0-4038 GCA_041639455.1 Pelosinus sp.
AAGATGAGATTTACAAAGCAATACTAAAATCAATTTTACCGGTGGCAATTTATCTTCTGATGCAGGATTGCTACTTATTCATAAGTTTATCGATAAATTGGGTTTGCATTCCTTGCTTAAGAGCTGTTTTAAAACTACCGATAAAGCCAATCGCCAACATCTCGATCATGAAATTTTATTGCAAAAAATCTATCAAATCTGTGCTGGCTATTTTACTGATGATGTATCAGATGAACTTTCAATAGATCCTACTCTCACTGCTTGTCTAGAGAAAAAGCGTCTTGCTTCTCAACCTACCATCTCACGCTTTGGATCCCGCCTAGATGAAATCACATTAGAACAATTTCATACAATTGCTTCTTCTTTACGTAAAAGAGTCTACTCTGCGATTCTTCCACAAAGAGTTCTTCTAGACCTAGATTCAACACTTCTTCCAACCTATGGCAAGCAAGAAGGAGAAGCTTTCAATTACCATTATTCAGCACACGGTTATCATCCATTAGTTTGTTATGATGGTTTGACTGGTGACTTGCTAAAAATTGAGCTCAGGAAGGGCAGTGCCTATTCATCAACGGGAGTAGTGCCGTTTTTGCAACCTCTTCTTGATGAATATCTTAGCCAGTATCCAGATACCCAACTGTTTCTTCGCGGAGATAGCGGTTTTGCTACGCCAGAACTTTACAACCAGGCAGAATCCAATGGTTGTTCTTATGCCATACGACTCAAGGATAATCACTTGCTACAGAAAAATGCGTTCCATTTGGAAGAGCAAGTAACAGCAATGGCAGCTATTCATCCTGAGAAGTTCATCGCTCTTTATGGCGAATTTTCATATCAGGCGAAAAGCTGGGATGATTCCAGACGCGTTATCTGTAAAATAGAAAAACGTCCAGGAGAACTCTTTGTTCGCCATACATTCATCGTGACCAATATGGAACTATCGCCCCAGGAATTAGTAAAATTCTACTGTAATCGAGGTCGAATGGAAAATTTCATTAAAGAATCTAAAAATGAATTTGGTTTTGCTACAATGAGCAGTCATTCGATGCTTGTTAATGAGAATCGCTTACAAATTTGCATGCTGGCCTATAATCTTTTTAACTGGTTCCGTCGTTTGTGTTTGCCAGAGAAAATGAAAGCATTCCGTGCAGATACAATTCGACTGAAACTATTAAAAATTGCAGCAAAGCTTGTAAAAACGGCTAGAAGTATTACGTTTAAGCTTTGTAGTAGCTGTCCGTATATTCGTGAATTTTATGAAACCTTCGCAAATATTGGGAGACTAACGCCAAAGTTGGAATAGAAAAAAATTGTTCTTTGACAATTGAAAAACAGATTGTAGCAATAATAGGATTCGTATACCTATTTTTAAGTGGAAATGAGGCTAATTTCTGTTTTTTAGTTATTATTGGGAAAAGTTATACACAGATGTGGCGTTTTGAGATCACCGTGAATAATTCAGGGTAAAGCTTGAAATGAGGAAATTGTTGCAACACCCGTCAACACATCGCCTCAATTTGTTGATTTAATGGCAGCATTAGAAGCGAGCATGGCAACCATCAAGAAGAATGAAGCTAAAAAGAAACCTTATAGAAAAACTAAATCCAAATCAGCATAAAGAAACTCCCTAAAGTAGGGAGTTTTTCTTATTTTCGCCCATAAACGCTTTACCCAAATCATCAAATACAGGACCTATTTTTTTGCTCCAGGCATTATTTCTTTCCACTGCTTAAGATCTATTATTTTAAAATTTTCTTCGTATGGCAATTCCGAAGAAATCTTAGGATACTTAAGGATAAACTTGCGACATTCTCTTCCTACTGAAGGCTCTGCTTCTCATAAAGCCACATAATTACATCCTCCCAATTACGGTATTTTGGCATATGCACATTTCTAGAAAAGTTTTAATTTTACCACTGGCGTATAATTACAACTATAACCAAGCTGTAAATATTCCCCTGAAATATTGTCGGCAGTTACAGTCTCTTTGGTTCCATCTTGAATTGAAAAGCGCACATAATTCCCCTTATAAATACCAAATATATAATCATCTGTGACTATATATTGCGAACATCGATCTAAGCTTGGATAATTTGCTAGAAAATTACCATCAGGATAATATAAATTATCGTTTAAAAAATAATAACCACGGTCTAAATAGGTGGGATCATAAGGATTATTTTCTGAAATTTCGCCAGATATATTAAAATCAAGCCGATTCTTGCTCCAATCATTGTATTGGCATACAAATTCTAACGTCCGTCTAGTTCCATTAACATCATATAGGACTTTTTTATAAGAGTATATATAGTTAGGCAACCGATTAGCAATTGACAGTTGTTTATTCTTCGCACTAGCATAAATATTATAGAATGTCTTTTGGAATGTTGGGGACAAAAATGATCTATCATAATAATATGATGCATATTGACTCTCATCATTTACTAATTCCTCTTTGATTGTCACGTTATCCATCTTCTCGGGATTAGCTGTAACAATGACACCATCTCTTCCACTTATTGCCTCTTGCAACACAGTATTAGCAATTTCAGATAAACCAATTTTGGCATCTTTTATCATTACGCCATTTTTGAAAGTTTTGCAATTTGTGCCATATGCAACTTGGATAATAATATTGCCGTCAATATCAACATATGCATTAATATTGTAAGCCCATATTGCTACATCTTCAGGGACATTGATTGCAATGCCCGTATCTATTGCAATACCTTTCTCAATTTTCAGAATCCTGATCTTACTAGGTTCTTTAAAAATAAAATACAAACCTTTATTACCATAGAAAGCGCAACAATAATATTCATCAATGTAGGGATATCCCTGAAAATCTACAGGGGACACTTTCCATTCTCCAAATTCGATTTTTCCTGATTTTAAGATATTTTCTCTATGCATAAGTATGTTATTATCGTCAAACTTGAAATTATAAAAAGAATCGTCAGCTTTTGATATATCTAATGAAATACCCTTTTCAATAATTATTTTTGTAGCTTCTATCACCAGAGAAGATCCGTCCTTAACTTTCAAATTAGAATCAGATCCGCCAATAGATATTTTTCCATTATCAACAGCTAATAAACTGATAAAATCAAAATTTAATTCGGCTTCTGGATCAAGATAAAATTCTGCATTAGAACTGATGCTTAATTGAGGACAATCATCCACCGATGAGTTAGCGTTTACATTATAAGATTTAATTTCCCTTTTATCACTACCGATGTCCTTATCTGCTTGTGAAATAGTTATTGCAACCTCATTTTCAACAGCCATAATTGCATCTTCAATCGTTAGAATTAATCCATTCTCAACTTTCACGGAAGAGCCAGATCCACTAATAGATAATTTTCCATCAACAGATAATAAACTTTCCGAATCAATATCTACTTCAGCCTCCGGATCAATATTTACTCTTGAATTAGAGCTAATTGTTAGCTTTTTGAATATGGCACTTATAAAAACTTGGGTATTCACCTTACTTTGATTATCCAATTTTAGCACCTCCTAACCCATCCAGAGTCATTGCGATGGATGGAAAACCAACATCAAGTCTTTCTAGAGCTGCATACAATTGGGGATCATTAAGATTATCAAAGTCCTCCTGTGGTGCATTAAGTAGGTTCATAATTTCCTTAATCTCATCTATTGTTACTTCTAAATTCTTTAAAATCGTAGATAGATTCGATAAAATTATATATAAGGCTCCCCCATAAGTAATACTATCATCAAGATCACTCGCTATTTTGCTTCCAGCAGCTATTGCTTGATAGAATGCCATCTTTGTGACAATTTTGACATTTGATAAGTAACCGTGGCGAAATAAGAATTCAGTGTAAACATAGCCTGCTACTATTAAAATTATTAGCATTTTAGCTTGTAGTTCTTTTGCCATATCACTTAAAAAGTCGTTTCTTAGATAATCATACATACTTTTTCCTGAATTTTTTACCTTCTCAATAAGTTCAGTAAAATACTTTCCTAGAGTACTAACCTCTTCCTGAGTAGTGTTCATAATTATATGCC
>JBEQCC010000358.1:0-4037 GCA_041639455.1 Pelosinus sp.
GTTATTTTCCAGTCTGCATTAGAATATCACATTGATTCAACTTCAAAATCACCTACAATACAGACATCAACTTTACGTATCACTCTTACATGCCTGACAAAGGTGAAAACAAAAATGGTATAGGCATCAGTGCGACCTTGAAATTTTAAATTACTTATTGTCTTAAAAGGTAAGTAGCGATTTTTTTCTTATAATCTTTTGGCGACTAAATAGTCTCTCGTTTCTAACTGCATTTTTTTATGATAAAATAGGCATTGTGTCGAAAATACTCATTTTGTCCCAATAAAACTATTATATCTGATAAATGACAAAATCGAATACCATCTCAAGGAGGAAATATGCGCAAGTTAATCGCTCTATTCACACTCACAACCGGACTTTTCATGACAACTAGCATTGTTTATGCCTCTCCCGTAACTGAATTTGAAAAAGGTGCCCTTAGCGTAGAAATCGGCAGTACACTTGATTCTAAAGTTAGCGGCAGAGGAAAAATTTCAGCTGACGTCGTTGGTGATTCTGGATTTAAAGCTACAGCAACTGCAGGTGTAAATGATCGTTTTGCAGTACAGCTCAAACATGGAATGTTTAAATCCAAAAAAACTACCATCCTCTCTATGACAACCTATGCAAAAGCAGAGCCCAGCGATTTCAATTTCCTTTACAAGGTAAACCCTAATCTTACCTTCATTACAGGCTATGAATATACTAAAATTTCTTATGGTGACTTTGTATCGAGTGCTTCTAAGTCAGCTTTGCACTTTGGCGTTACTGGAACCCATAAACTCAATGACGACTATACTTTATTTGCAACTTTAATAGGAGGCAAAGATGTATCCTTAAAAGAAATTGGCGTTAGCTACAAAATGTCAAAATCCACTACGTTTAATGTTTCCTATGCTGAGCGCAAGGTGAAAAATGTTGATTTAAAGGTGCCTGCTGCCCATATTAATGGCAAAGAAAACTACACCATGAAAGGCATTTCCTGCCTTATTACCTTTAAATTATAATCTATATCCACATGGCTATCGTCAGAGATGGCAACATCCTCATATTCCATTCCCGGCAGACTATAATATGTAAATAATATAGCCAGAAGGTCCTGCATAGACGTGCAGGACCTTCTTAATTATAATGCGTTTTATATGCAGAGAAACGAATACCTAGGATTTAATACTTAAAATAGGAACCTCTTCCCTTACATCTTCTTCATACTGTACATCATCAAAACCAAAGCCAAATAATTTAAAGAACTCTTTACGGTATTTCTCAAGGTCAGGAATAATATCAATCTCACCGATACAAACCTTTTCCCATAAGGCAGAAACCTCAGCTTGTACATCATCTTGCATTTCATAATCGTCAATACGAAGCAAATGCTCTCCATTAGGCAACTTTTCTGTATCATACAATCGACTTGCCAACAAACGATACATTTGTTCAATGCAGTTTTCATCCAGTCCCTTCTTACCCAAAACTCTTGCTAATAACATTAAATATAAAGGAACAACGGGAATTGCCGCACTTGCCTGAGTAACCAGTGCTTTATTTACAGCAACAAAGGCTCTGCCCTTTATATCTTGAATTTGCTTGTTTATTTCTTTGCTGGCAACATACAAATGATCTTTTGCTCTTCCGATAGTACCTTCTTTATAAATTGGATAAGTTAGTTTAGGACCAATATAGGAATAGCTTATGGTAATAGCTCCAGGAGCAAGAACGCCTGCCTCTTTTAAAAAGTGCATCCATCGTTCCCAATCCTCACCGCCCATAACCGCTACGGTACTGCGGATTTCTTGCTCGCTGGCTGCCTCTAAGGTCACATCGACGATTTCATTGGAATTCATATCTATCGTTTTGCTTGTAAAAGAAGCTCCAATGGGTTTAATGACAGACGTAAACATCTCGCCGCTAACAGGATGCGTCCTTCTTGGTGCAGCAATACTGTAAACGACCAGATCGACTTGCCCCAATTCTTCTTTAATTAATGCAATGGTCTTCTCCTTCACCTGATCAGAGAAAGCATCACCGTTAATGCTTTTCGCATAATACCCTGCCTCTGTTGCTGCTGTTTCAAATGCTGCGGTATTATACCACCCGGCAGTAGCTGTATTTCCATTGGAAGCTGGCTTTTCCAGAAAAATGCCAAGCGTACTTGCGCCTGATCCAAAAGTAGCAACAATTCTTGATGCCAGGCCATATCCTGTTGATGCGCCAATGATAAGAACCTTCTTCGGTCCTTGAATGGGTTTTTGCTGTTTAACATAATTTATCTGCTCTTGTACAGAATGAGCACATCCGGCGGGATGCGATGTAGTACAAATAAAGCCGCGAAACTTTGGTTTAATAATCATCTTATAAACTCCTCATCATTGCTTCCCTATATTCATGAATCATTTGTCTTCTTAAATTCATGCATTAGGTGATTTCTTACTAGACAGTGAGCATTTACGTTTTTCCCTAAATTCTACCACAATCTCTTTATATACGCAACGTTATTCCTCGATCTGTCACCCTTCTACAAACGATGGTTCTTTTCAAGCGCATATAGATCTTCCACTTTTTCAAACATAAAGGCATGTGCATCTTTTATTGCCTGATTATAAATCACTGCACCCACTTTTTCCACCATAAAGTCTAACAATAATTCTGCTCCTAATTGTCCGATTTCCTCCTCTCGCTTTTCCATAAAATATTTCTTCAAATCATCAACAGCTTGTTTTTTTAATTCTTTGGATAAATGAATCACTACCACCCAAACTCCTTCCAATCCCTTTGCTCCAGATTTATATAAGTTGTAAATCGATAGGTGATATCTTTATAACTCTGTATGGAGCTCTCTTCTATGCACTGCCATGTAGATCGGCTATCTAAATTTGGAAAAAACGTATCAGCTGGATGCATAGTAGTGATTTTAGTAATATAAGCCTCCGAACAATAAGGCAGACATTGCCGATATACCGATTCTCCTCCAATGATAAAAATATTCTCACTGGGATAGAACGATAAGGTTGTGAACAGTTGTGACAAAGAATGGCATAGGGTAACTCCTTCCCAATGCAGCTTACTATTGTGGGTCAGTACAATATTAATTCGTCCATGAAGGGGTTCTTGTCCAGGCAGCGACTCAAATGTCTCCCTACCCATTACTACCACTTTTCCTTTGGTTTTCTCTTTGAAATGCTGCATATCTGCGGGAATCGTGACCAACAATTGTCCATTACACCCAATACCCCATTGCTCATCGACAGCGACGATTAGTTTCATCATAACACTCCTGATTATTAGTACCTTGTCAGCCATTATCCTACCGTTTTAAAGCTGACAAGATACTAGATTGAAATTCCAACTAGCGACCATTGCATTATCACTAGTATATCCCTCAATGCAAAGTCTTTCTACTAAAAAAATATTTTTTACTCTATTTATAGAAATAAAAATAGCCTTCCAGGATATATTTCCCAAATGGCTATTTTGAAATGTATAAATAGATCTGCAACATGGATTGAAGTTTGAGGAATTACAACACTCCGTTTACAACATTCAATGGTTTGCCTTGAATGAAGGATTCAATATTTTCAGCCATAAGGCCAATCAACCTTTGTCTTGATTCCAAACGCCTCCAACCAATGTGGGGTGTTAAGATTACATTATCCATAAAAAATAAAGGATTGTTCAGTTCCGGCGGTTCTGGATCCTGCACATCCAGTGCCGCACCGGCAATGGTCCCATCCTGCAAAGCTTCAATTAAATCGGCTTCGTGAATAATGGGTCCTCTCGAAGAATTTATAATAAACGCCGTTGGCTTCATTTGCTTTAGCCTATCCTTATTAATAAGATGCTTTGTTTCAGGAGTAAGAGGGCAATGAATACTTACAAAATCACTTTGCATAAGAAGTTCTGCAAGAGAAACAAATTGTACCTTTGCCTCGCCCCAAGGTTTGGGAGTACGGCTTTACACCAAAATGTTCATGCCTAGAGCCAGAGCAATCTTGATTACCTCTTTTCCTATAGCCCCTGCACCAATTACACCAAGAGTT
>JBEQCC010000359.1:0-4032 GCA_041639455.1 Pelosinus sp.
AAAGCAACAGCACCTGACCAAACACCTTTTCTTATATTATTGGATGAACTAGAAGATCCTCATAATGTAGGAGCTATTTTACGTACATCTGATGCCGCAGGCGTACATGGTGTATTGATGCCAAAAAGGCGCAGCTGTCCTTTATCAAGTACTGTAGCTAAAACCTCGGCTGGTGCGGTAGAATATGTACCAGTAGCCAGAATCGGCAATGTTTCGCAAACCTTGGAAGAATTGAAAAAAGCAGGAATGTGGATCGTTGGGGCTGATATGGATGGAGAACAAAATTACTATGAAGCAGACTTGACAGGACCTATTGTTGTAGTTGTAGGCAATGAGGGCAAGGGGATGGGACGCTTGACCAAAGAACATTGTGATTTTGTAGTCCGAATTCCCATGCTTGGTAAAATAAGCTCTTTGAACGCCTCCGTTGCCTGTTCCTTACTTTTATATGAGGTAGTCAGACAGCGGGAGATGAAAAATAAGTGAAGAAAACGTGGTTAGGAATGACCGCGCTTGGTATTTTGGTTATAGTTTTTATTCTTTTTTCTTGGTATCCTAAGGTATATAAAGGTGTAATATTAGAAGGCGTGGATATTGGTGGATATAGCCGGGAAGAGGTAGTTGAATTATTGTCATCATGGCAAACTCAGTATCATAAGAAATCAATTGTAGTGCAGTATGGTGATAGAAAATCAAATGTAGATGCTGACAATATTGACCTGGGCATTGATGAGGATGCTACGTTGGATCAAATTTGGAATTATGGACGGTGTGGCTCTTGGTGGGAAAGAGTACAAAACATTAAGACTGGCTGGGAAAAGGGCTATCCTATCCTTCTGACCATCAAGTATAATGATGCCAAACTAGAAAGTCTAATCCAGCAATGGAAAGATGCGATTGATCGTCCGCCTCGTAATGCGGTTATTAATTTGTGGACCGGGACAATTGTTCCTCATGAGCTAGGGTATGCTTTAGATCGTGATGCTTTGCGTCCACTGATTCTGGATGCATTCAAAACATCGAATCGTACTGAGATAACCTTGCCAGTGAAAGTAATCTACCCGAAAGTAACCATGGAAGATATTACAAATGCAGGCATGAAGGAAATCTTGAGCAGTTATACGACAACTTTTAATAGTGGAGACGCCAACCGTACAGATAATATCAAGTTAGCCGCTTTGAACACCAATGGAACCATTGTATATCCTGGAAAAGTTTTTTCTTTTAACGAAATAGTAGGACCACGAGAAAAAGAGTATGGATTTAAAGAAGCTTTAGAAATTGTTGATGGTGAATTTGTTCCAGGTATTGGCGGAGGAATCTGTCAAGTTTCTTCTACACTGTATAATGCTGTTCTTTTAGCAAATTTAAAAATTGTTGAAAGATCGAATCATTCGAAGCCTCTTAGCTATGTACCCTTAGGTCGGGATGCTACAGTTGCATATGGTGCACTGGATTTTCAGTTTATGAATAATACTGAAGAGCCCTTACTGATTCTGGCAGAGGTAAAGGATAATAAATTGATAGTTGGAATTTTGGGATCGCATCCTTTAGTGGAAAAGGTAGAGATTCAGCACGAGAGTCAGAAAACGATTCCGCCGATCATTGTCAAGAAAGAGGATGAAAATTTATATTTGGGGGAAACACTGGTAGAGCAAGAAGGAAGACCGGGTTATGCATTAACAACTCTTAGAGTCGTATGGTCAAAGGGACGGCAGATTTCCAAAGAAGTATTGTCAAAGGATGTATATCTGGGAGAGGATACGATAGTCAAAGTAGGTAAGAAGATGCCTCCTATGGTAGACAAGACTGGTGAGAAGCAAACTAGTGTCTTGCCAAAGTTGTGAATTAGAATTAGACAGTGTAGATTTTTTTGCAATGCAAGGCGGAGGAGTCCGCGCATATCGGGAATATGTAAGGCGATGACAACGCAGCAGTACGGAAAAAGATACGCTGGATAAACTAAGATTTAACTTTGGTAAGACACTGCCATATGGACTAGTAAATACATTTAGCAGTTTAGGCAGAGGCTATGGGAGATTTTTATGAAAAACATTCTATTGGTTGATGGGTATAATGTAATTCATGCTTGGCCGGAATTGAGTGCTCGAAAAGATAATTTGGAGGACGCTCGGGATAAATTAATTGATATGATGGCCAGTTATGGTGCCTTTCAAGATTTAGCAGTTACGATTATTTTTGATGCAAATGCAGTAAGCGGTGCTGCAATATTTGAGAATCTTGTTGGACAAGTATCCGTCATCTATACGCAAGAGGGCGAAACTGCTGATAGCCATATCGAAAGAATGGCATATGATATGGTGCGGCAGCGAAAGCTGGTGTATGTGGTTACCTCTGATTGGGTGGAACAAATGGTTATATTGGGAGCTGGAGCATATCGCATTTCTGCCAGGGAACTTTTACAAGATGTGAAGAAAGTGAATAAGCTAATCAAAGAGGGTTTTAGTGAGTCACAACTTACCTACAGACGGCATGAATTAGAGAGTCGCTTAAACAGTGATGTGGTTCAACGTTTGCATGAACTACGCAAGCGGGTGTAGTTGGACAAGTTAAGCTTGACGAAATAGAGAACTGTGAGGTATAATTTGCTTTGAAGTGGCATGTACACATAACTTAGAGCACTAATCCTTTAGTGCATTTTCTTTTTGTGAATGTGTGGCAATTTGAAGGTGGGGGCGATGCGATGCGTTTTAATACTCAATGCGATTTGTATGGCTCATTTGAAAATATGAGTGACGAAGAAATTGTGCTTGATGCAAAAGAAAGTGATAATACAATCGCACTCGACTACTTGATTAACAAGTATCGCAATTTCGTTCGGGCGAAAGCTAGGTCATATTTTTTGATTGGCGCTGACCGGGAAGATATTATCCAAGAAGGAATGATTGGATTATATAAGGCTATTCGTGATTTTCGTACTGATAAGCTTTCTTCTTTTCGCGCTTTTGCTGAACTCTGTGTGACGCGCCAGATCATTACGGCGATTAAAACAGCTACCAGACAAAAGCACATACCTTTGAATTCATATGTATCTTTAAATAAACCGATTTACGATGAAGATTCAGATAGAACGTTGTTGGATGTATTATCAGGTTCTAAAATATCCGATCCTGAGGAATTGGTCATTAGTAGAGAAGAATTTATTGATATTGAAGAGAAAATGGGAGAGATCTTAAGCGATCTTGAGTGGAAAGTACTTATGGCTTATCTTGATGGAAAATCCTATCAGGAAATAGCTGTAGAACTGGATCGTCATGTCAAGTCAATTGATAATGCTCTTCAACGCGTAAAACGAAAGTTGGAGAGATACTTGGATAACCGTGGAGATGACAGTGATATTCAAGATATGTACAAGGGTCTTGCGGGATTTGGCAAGGAAACCCAAGGGTTGACTGGTTATGGTGATAAAAACAATGATTGAAATCTATAAGAAAAACTTAGCCTTAAAGCCTTGTTTTTCTATTTTTATGGAATACACAAGCTTGTTTCATTCTACACATAAAATGAAATATTTTTTGTGACTTGATAGATTTGGCCTAGGCCAAATCTTTTTTTATGTGCAAAAATTAAATTATGATCTACAAAGATTGCGATTAAAATTGTTTTACTTTCTAAAAAGGAATTTTATTACAGACGTAGAAATCTAAAAAAGTGAGAAAATTGAGAAAAATAAACCCGATTAATTTTGTAAAGATAGGAGGAATCCTATGAATGTATGAATAGGATGAATACTTTACTTACTCTAGACATAAAATTTTAAAAGCAAAAATACTAATCACGAATTTACGGAGGGACAGTATAGTATGTTAGAAACAAAAAAAACAATAGCAATTTTGTGTGGTGGTGGTCCGGCACCTGGTATGAATAGTGTAATTAGTGCAGTCACCATTGAAGCCATAAAAAATGGATGGAATGTGATGGGGATCTATGAAGGTTACACTCATTTATGCAATGGAGAGAAACATGTAGTTTCCTTAACCATAGACATGGTTAGCCGAATACATCTTGATG
>JBEQCC010000360.1:0-4031 GCA_041639455.1 Pelosinus sp.
GCAAAGTTTTTCTCCGTACCTGGGACCCCAAGAACAGCAGAAGCTGTGTCATGAGTTGCTACACAAATGAATTCACATTGGGGTATATCATATTTTTTCCTGATGGATTCCTTAATGGGTCCCAAGGATTCTCCAGGTTCCGTCAGCGTTTCAAACTGCTCGCGTTTCACACCAATCAACTGTAGTAACTCTTCATCATAATCTTTTGTTTCAAGATTTAACAATTGCGTGGTAGAAGCATTGGTTTTTTCACTAATTAATTTACTTGATAAACGATAATATAAATAATCTGGCACCAATAGTATTTTATGTGCTTTCGCCAACTCTTTTTTGTCATGCACATACAACTGGAATAAAGTATTGAAACTTAAAAACTGGATTCCTATCTTTTGGTAAATGTCTTTAAAAGATTTTTGCTTTTTCACATTTTGGATGGCCGTTTGAGTCCGCTCATCACGATAAGCATAGATCTCCTGAATTCGATTACCGGCCACGTCGATCAATGCATAATCCACACCCCAGGTATCAATACCTAAAGTGCATTCATCAATGCCTTCCTTTCTTGCTGCTTCCAGACCATTGATAATTTCCGCTATTAATTTTTCAATATTCCAAAAACAATTGCCATTTCGCTTTTCAATTCCATTAGGAAAGCGATAAATTTCTTTCAAAAGAATCTTTCCATTTTCATAGGTTCCCACTACTAAGCGCCCACTTGAGGCTCCGATGTCCACTGCAATATGCTTTTTCATCAGCACCATCCTTTAGTTTGCGGCATCTACAACCCACTATCGCCTTGATTCTCATATCCTTCATTTTTTTGAATTAATGTTCTTATTTGTTGCTATTATTTTCCTCCTAAATTATTTTCATTTTATCAACGCATTTCTTTATTGTCAATATTTTTATCATCTTATATAACATTTTTCCTTTCTTTTTCTTTATTAATCTTTTATTTATGCATTTAATTACTCAAATTAATCTTTTATTTTATCATGCGTTTCCTGCTATTTTGATTTTCCAAATCAAGTTTAAAAGTAATTATCATTTATATATACATTATTTTATAAATCTTTATTCCATCTTTTTTAATCTTCTTTTTTAAACATCAATTCTTTATTCACACTATACAACAGATTTTCATTTGTTTTTTATTCTAAATGCCGTTATACTAGAATCATCTTGAAAGCTACCATTTCAGCAAATCCAAAGGAGGAAGCCCAATGCTTGGAATTGAACGCCGACAACGGATTATTAAACTAATTGACGAAGACAAAAAAGTCTATGTATCCAATTTAAGCCAACTGTTTAAAGTTACAGAAGAAACCATTCGTCGCGATCTAGAAAAGTTGGAGAATGAAGGTATATTATCCCGCACCTATGGAGGTGCTGTTCTAAATCAATATACAATTGAAGATCTGCCCTTTCAGACAAGAACTTCTATCAATCATGAAGTGAAGCAAAATATTTCTTTGAAAGCAGCTAATTTGATTCATGATAATGACACCATTATGATTGATGCCAGTACAACATGCTTGGAATTACTACACGCTATTGAAAAAAAGAAGGGAATTACCATTATTACCAATTCTGTAAAAATTCCTTATGATTTCATCAGTTCTAATTTTAACATTATTTCTACAGGTGGAACCCTTCGGGCTCACTCCCTTGCCTTAGTCGGATCCGTCGCACAAAATGCATTGCAAAATTATTATGTGAACATGGCTGTAATGAGCTGCAAAGGTTTATCCCTCAATAATGGTATAATGGAATCCAATGAACCAGAAAGCGAATTTAAAAGAAGAATGATCAAGCAAGCTGAAATCGTCATTTTACTTGTCGATCATACTAAATTTAACAAAACGGCTTTCATAAAGTTATTCGACTTTAGTGATATTGACTATATTGTTACAGACCAAGAGCCCGATGCTGCTTGGCTGGAACTCTTTAATACACATAATGTTAAAATCATTTATTAAATTATAAAGACCAGCACCTGTGCTGGTCTTTATAATTTATAGATCGGCCTTGACCCGAACAATTTTCAGAAGATGTATCGCTGTACCAAGCATCATACGTACTTCTGCTGAATCAAGTGATACCTTCAATATGCCTTCTATCCTTTGTTTCCTATTTTGAATGGTTTTATAATGAAAAAACGTCTGTTTTCCAACTTCCTTCAAACTAAGCCCCGATAAAATCTTCTCCAGCGTATCAACTAATTCAGTTTGATTCTTCTGATCATATTCAAGTAAAGGTCCTAATGTTTTCTTAACAAATACCTCAGATTCATCTGAGTCAGCAAAAGGAATTAAAACTTGATATACACCACAATCGTCGAAATGATACACCTTCTGCTGCTTCCAAATCCTTTTGCCAATGCGTACTGCTGATTGGGCATGCTTAAATCGAAGGGCGACGTGTGTTAACGACTCAAAATAGTCGGCGATACCAATGTGAGCTTGTAAGCCGGAAAATGATAATGCTACAAGGTCAATATAGGATTCTGCCAATTGTATCTCTTTGGTTTTATGGTAAGAGGAATTACACATAGCACTCAATATGCCAATACCTTCAGGCACTTCCCAGGCAATCGTAGCCTCTTGATTCGTAAGCTGATCAATCAGTACATCCATATTTTTTTGTCTCTGCTCTAAAGCAGTGACTTCACTAAGAAAACTACCTCCATCATCAATATTTAGAAAATATAACGAAAAATGATTAGGAAGCTGAATTCCTAATCGATAAGCATGATTGTAAGCATCCGACTCGATATCAATATCACCATTTAAAAGTTTCGTAAAAAAATCATTTTTTAACCTTCGCTCATAAGATTGCTGCAAATCATTTTCCGCCAACTTTCTTTGTGTAATATTTCTGATAACACAAAGAAATCCCATATTCTGTCCCTCTTCATCCTTAGCGGTACTCATTAACGATTCCAGCCAAATGATTTCTCCATCTTTACGCCGCTGCTCTATTTCCATAAGCACAGGAGGATCGCCCCCCTCTTGTCCAGCCATTTTGCCTAATTGTATACCAATAAAAGGCAGCACTTGCTCCGTTAAAGATAATTGAATACAATCTGCTGCCGTATAACCGAGTAATCTCTCAATGGATGGGCTGCAGTAGATAACCTTCCTATCATCATCCATAAGTACGATCATGTCATCCATATTCTCAGCAATGAGTCGATATTTCTGCTCACTTTCCTTAAGCTGCACCTCACGCTTCTTTATTTCGGACATATATGTTTTTTCGTTTTCTTCTGCCTGTTTTAACCGTTGTATCATGATGTTAAAGGATGCAGAAAAATCCCCCATAAAATCAATACGCTGATTAAAATCGCCTGAAGCAATCATACTCGTCTGCCAGGTTAAATGCCGCAAATTAGACTGTAATGCTTTTAATGCTCCAGCCCAATACCCCTTCATACTTAAATTCTGGGATAAATCACCATTGGATATGCCATAAGTAAATTCTCGAATAGTCACAAGTTCTTCGATTAATTGTAAAATATCCGGATGATCATTAAGCTCATCAATTAAAAATGCTGGTTTGCCACGCTTTCTTAATAGATCATGTAACAGCAATTCAATGGTTTCTGTATGATTCACCTTCAACCCCCCCTGACGCCGTTAACTAGGCAAAACAATATTAATCGTTAATAATTTCTGCAACAAAACGACAGGTGCGATCTCCTGTGCACCAGCAATCAATTTCTTTAACATTAAATCGATGTCCTGTAAAAGCTTCTAATAAACCCGCAATAAAGCCCTCATCATATCTGCAAAATTCATAGTCTAGCTCTGGCAATCCAGAACAATCCAGATCCTCAAATATACTAATGACGAATTTTCCTTTCTCTAAATCGACTTCCTCCATCCTTAGTATTCCAATTCCCTTCTCAACTAAAGTGGCTTGTAATGTTTTTATAAAATCATTAAAACTAGAGGCTTCTTTTATTAAATTCTTATAAAACTCTACTCCAGCCAATTGTCCCGACTCAAAAAAAAGCTGATCTGCTCTTT
>JBEQCC010000361.1:0-4017 GCA_041639455.1 Pelosinus sp.
GACGCCTCATATCCTGAATGAGCTTTAATTCCGCAGCTGTATGTGCTTTGGGATGGTGTTTGGGCCTGCGGGATTTATTACGTAGGGACTCCAGTGAGCCGTCATAACGTCGAAGCCAGCGATATACGTATTGGCGATATGTATTGTATTTGATGGCAGTTTTAGTAACGCCATGCTTCAATGCATATTCGACTATAGATCTGCGATATTTCATAAGTTGTGATATACTGTTCATGCGAGATACTCCTTTGATCAAAGTTTCTTTTGACGAATTAACTATATCACAAGGGTATCTCGCTTTTCATGTTTTCAATGTGTAACACATGTATTGTAATCCTACAGCAAATCAACATATCAATAAAAAATCCTATTGACAGAAAGAAAACAAAATGCTATAATCATCTACGTTGTCGGGGCATAGCGCAGTCTGGTAGCGCACTTGGTTCGGGACCAAGGGGTCGCAGGTTCAAATCCTGCTGCTCCGACCATTTTTATGCGGGTGTAGCTCAATGGTAGAGCGCTAGCCTTCCAAGCTAGTTACGAGGGTTCGATTCCCTTCACCCGCTCCATTTATGTCAAAAAAATATGTGCTTGTAGCTCAGCTGGATAGAGCAACGGCCTTCTAAGCCGTGGGTCGCACGTTCGAATCGTGCCAGGCACACCATTGAAAAGTTGAAAGTTTGCATACTGTGCAAGCTTTTTTTGTATAACGAAAACCACACGCTATGCGTGTGGTTCCAAAAAGCTTATAGCTATGGGGCGAAAAAATAGCCTCCTTTGTTAGAATGAATGCAGGTTTGCCGACCGCATAACAAAACAAAGGAGGCGCATCCAAATGGATGATAGTAAAAGTTTAGCACATAGTAAATGGCGTTGCAAATACCACTTAGTTTTTGCTCCTAAATACCGCAGACAAGTGATATACGGAAAGATAAAAGGAGATATTGGGACGATATTAAGAAAATTGTGTGAGTATAAAGGAGTAGAATTCAAAAGAATATTTTACCTGTACGAAAAGGCAGAGCAGACCCCCGCAAAATCTTCAGAACCAAATCGTCAGTGAGCTTCACCTATAGAGTAGCATAACTTTCAATAACTTTCAAAAAAATAAATTTTTTCGACAGAGATGCTTCTGTCTTATTTGTTATGCCAAAAAATCAAATACAAAAAATCAGTCACAGGAAAGCGCGCTTTCTTTCCTGTGACCCTATCGCCTTTGTTCTTAAAATGGTTAACTTAATGACATTGCCTTTAGGGGCAGACTGAAAAGCTATGCGGTTGGCGGACTTTTCAGTGAGTCTTGAGACTCGGCTAGTACCATGCCCTTATAAGGCGTAATCAAGCCACCCGTTATACGGGTGGTCCTGACTGTCTAAAAATGCAATAGAACATCTCGAAGATGCAGCGTTTTAAATTACATTTAATTAGACTTCTATATTGGCAGGTCATATTTCTTTTATGTAGTGGTCATAATATATCTGTGAATAGAAATAGGATCGTGAGATTAATCTTTGTAAGTACATAGCTTTTAAGCTTGGTACAGATTAATAGCGAGCAAGGAGGGGAGATATTAGTGGATAACAAAATTAATAAATGTTAGCGATTTCTTAATTATAGCTGGATATATTTAGTGGAATGCGGCAATGATAAAAAATCGATTATTGTTCCAGAAGATGAAATCTGGTTATTAGAAGAAGGCAGTGGAGAATGAAATAAAAAAAGAAGTAATGAATGTTCGCTCCTCTATTTTGCTCTATTGATTTTAGTATGAATATTCTATATAATATTAGTACATTTATAAGCGACCGTTTAAAGAGATGTATATTGAATTTTATATTATATCTTTAGATTATAGTAATCTATATAGATAAAGGAAGGAAGGTGGAGTCTGTATAGAAGGCTCTGCCTTTTTATTTAAATAAGGCATAGTAAAGCCAGCGGCATGTTTATTGTATAAGGAACGCTTTTTAGTTTAGAGGAAAGATATTATATTGAAACATTAGGAGGTACTATTATGAGAATACTAGGGTCCATTTTAGTATTGTTGGTATTGGTATGCAATCAGGCTTTTGCCATGTCTCTAATTAATAGAGATGAAATTAAAGCAGCACAGAATTATGGGGAAAAGCGGGCTAATATGGAATTGGAAGAGTTCTTATTGCCATGGATTTCTTATGAAGAAAAGACACCAAAGCTCAATGAATTCTCTGAAAAAGCGTATCTATATACGAAGTTTTTATTAATTGCTACTGATGCAAGAGAGAAGCGTCTAAAAGGAATAAGCCCTCGTTTAGAGGACAGTGAAGATATCTTAACAAATTATAATGGTTATCTGACCTTTAGCGTGACTTTGTATGGTTCTCAGGAGGAGTTTGATCAGAACGCTGTTGTTACTTTGAATCAAGGTGATGCCTCTGTAAAAGCATATCAGGTGGTTATACCTCCTATAGCAGAAAAGATGGCAAAAGGTACTGAAAAACCTACATATAGATTACAATGTTATGTATATTTTTTAGAAAAAAATATAGTCTATGATAAGCCTGTTATATTATCAATTTCTACAAAAGATAAACAAAAGCGTAATTTTTATTTTGATTTTGCCCAGGTGAGATAAAAAACTGAAAATGTAAGAAACTAAAGATAGATGTATTCATGATTCCATTAATTGCGGGGCTCGTAATGATGTACTAGCGGAGGGAAAAATATGGATGATACTACAATTTTGGAAGTTGATCTAGATAAAATTATATATAATACTTCTCAAGTCGTAGAAAGATGTCATCGTTTGGGAATAGCAGTATTGGGAGTAACTAAAGGTTTTAGCGCTATGCATCAGATTGTATCAGCTATGGTAGAAGGAGGCGTTGATGGCTTAGCGGATGCCAGGCTTGAAAATATCATAGAACTTCGCAAGCGAAATTTTAACCAGGAAATAACATTATTGAGACTTCCACGATTAAGTAATGTTGAAACAATTATTCGGTATGTCGATACGAGTATTAATTCGGAAATGATAGTAATACAGGCTCTATCGGAAACTGCCAAAGGGTTAGGAAAGAGACATAATATAATTTTAATGGTAGATGTAGGAGATCTTCGAGAAGGCTTAATGATTGATCAAGTTCTTGATGCTGTGATGCAGATTTCTAGCTTAAAAGGAATACATTTATTAGGCTTAGGGACTAATATGGGATGTTTTGGTGGGATCTTACCCAGTCCAGAAAATCTAGGGGTTTTAGTTACGTTAGTACAAGCGATAGAGAAGAAAGTGGGAATACGATTAGAAGTAATTTCAGGTGGTGGAACCTCCAGCTTATCTTTGGTGGAGAAGAATAATGTTCCGGTGGGAATTAATCAATTGCGTATTGGTGAGGGTATTTTGTTAGGTACGGATACAACTCATAACCGCAAAATACCCTGGTTGCTGCAAGATGCCTTTCTACTTAGAGCTGAGGTAATTGAGGTAAAATGTAAGCCTTCTGTACCGACAGGAGATATTGGTAGAGATGCATTTGGGAATATACCACAATTCATCGATAAAGGAGTACGAAATCGAGCGATATTAGCTTTAGGCAAACAAGATGTGGATGTAGAAGGGATTCTTCCAATTCAGGAAAGTATAAAAATTATGGGGGCAAGTAGTGATCATTTAATTCTTGATATTACAGATTGTGAGGAGCAAATAAAGGTAGGAGACGATGTTGAGTTTTCCTTATCTTATTCTGGATTGCTTTCAGTGAGTGATTCGAGTTATGTTACGAAAAAATTCAAAAGGGGGATATCATGATTGAGTTGGTGCAAAGTATTGAACCGGCTTTGATAAATCGACTAGTAGAGCTAGAAATAAGTGCCTTTGGTGATGGTGGATTAAGTAAATGGCATTTGGTTCCATTCATCAGGCACGGACGTGTTTTTATTATTCGCAAGGATCGAGAGATTGTTGGTTTGATCCAATACATGTTGGATTGGGGGTGTCCTCAGAAAGTATATATGGTTGGCGTATCCACAGATAAAAAT
>JBEQCC010000362.1:0-4001 GCA_041639455.1 Pelosinus sp.
AAATCATTAAATGTAAATCAAACAAATGTATTAGGTAATTTCTTAGCCGCAGTAGGAACATTAATGACAACGATAGTCGCGCAAGAACAAGCATTGGCTGTGCAGAAAAAGGAAACACAAGTAGAGAAAAAAGAAACGCAACCGGATGTGCAAAAACAAATAAAAGAATTACAGGAGCAAATGCAGAAAATCTTAGACAAAAAATAACTGAGATCAATAACACTTATTTGCACAGGACAGTTTATTTTAAACGCATAATTATGTCTTGCAGTTTTAGCGGGGTACACCATCACCCCTGTATCATAAATTGTCAATATATATAGCTAACAATTATCCAATTTTTGTTTTTAAATGGTCAATCTGATTTTGTAGATATTGGATTTGGGCTTGTAAATCATGGGTAGAATTTTGGTTTTGTTGCGTTTTCTGTGCTTCAAGTAATGCGCGCTGGGCTGCGATAACTAATAATACTCCTCCCGTTTCAGATAATACATTGCCTAGAACACGTAATTCATCCAAAGTTAAGGATTTTGCTAAGGCGAGACCAAGCGAGAGACCTAATGTCGCGATCTCATCGGGAGTTAAATTTGTAAATAATTTTTCCACCAAAATATTCACTCCAATTATCAGGATACTAACCCAGGTTTTCATGGTCAACATATTAATAATAGTATTTCAACAATGGGCAGATGATTCCTTTGTAAAAAAAATGATAGCTTTGGCGTTTCGTTCAACTATTCCCATTTTGCCCTTAGCGTGTTGAGTATTTTATAGAGTCTATCGAAGTTAAAACCAGTACTTTTCATATAATTTAACTAGCTGCGCTTTCATAACTTATTGCCTCGGCATTGCCGAGGCTTTTTCTATGAAAGAAAATATAGAATTTCTCTTCAGCATTCTAAAAAAAGCAGAAGTTCTTCAAGAGTTCTTCACAGGTTCTTCATAACAACATGGTAAGATAAAAACAATACAAAGTTCATCAGCTAGATGGAGGGATACAAAATGGAAAACAATAAACCGCCGGAAATAATCGAAGGTGGTGTAGAAGAATATACTCCGTGGCAAAAGGGAGTGCTGACATTATTACAATGGGGTGCTTGGGCCACAGTCTTTATGGCAATAGCGATGATTATGCATTCTTAATAACGGGAGGAAAATAGGATGGATCAATATAAACAAGTGCCACAAATCAAAGGACAAGATACCAGCCACGCGCAACATCAGGGCTGCGGTGGTGGCTGGAAGCATATGGTGATGATGATGGTATGCTGCTTGGCTCCTCTCGGTCTGGTTCTGCTGCTCAAACAAAGTGGTTATGAAGGATCAGCCAATTACCTGGTGCTTTTAATGTGTCCGCTGATGCATTTTTTCATGATGAGGAGCATGGGTAAAAAAGCGGAGGATGAAAAGCAATCTAGTTAGTGATTGGAATACAAATATTTAAAATATAAGACGTAAGGAGGAAAGTGCTATGGAAGCATTGATTGTTGAAGCATATGAAAAAGCAGATTCAAAGAATTTCTTTGCTATTACAACAAAACTAGAGCGCTTGTTAAAAAAACGCTATTCGCTGTACGACCCGCGTACCTTGATTACCACTGGACAGGTACGGCGGATTTTAGAGCGCAGAGGCCTTTGGTTTCAATATAGTTTGGTGGGAGTCTAAATTGGATCTGAGTTACTCGCTTTTGCCTATAACTATGGGCTTAGTTAATTGATAATACACGTTCAATTTTGAAGGAGGATAAATAATTATGAAAAAAAGAATGACAGGTTGGATTATGGGTGGGGTATTTGCCATTTCAGCAGCTGGCTTGCTAATGGGTACTAATGTGGGAAGTGCGGCGGAGAAAATTGCTGATAAACCGCCAGTTATGCAAGGCAAGATGATGCAAAATGGGCAAATGGATAATATGGAAATGATGAACTCGCCTGAAATGCAAAAACAATGCGAAGATATGATGAAAAGCAGTGATATGCAAAAGACAATGATAGGAATGATGAAGCAGCCAGAAATGCAGGCCACGATGAAGCAAATGCTGGCAAGTGATCCGGAAATGCGGCAGATCATGCGTGACTTGGTAAATTCGGTAGATTCCAATGACCAAAATGATAATCCGGCTCCTCAGTCCAGTACACCAACTAATGCACCCGATACCGTGGATCATAATGCTCACCACCCATCCTAGTTTATTTGTCCATCTAAGCTGGCGTTATAAAGCGCCAGCTTGGATCATGAAATCGGTGGATTGATAGTAATGACATGACAGATCATCTTGGTTTGCCAGGAGGTCTTTTATATACATGGAGCTGCCCGTATTCCTGCTGGAAGCGGGCATACTCCACTTGATGGTAGATGAAATTAATGTAGCCTAGAATAGGCGAAGGATATAGAACGGGGGGAGAGAACCATGTATCCCATCTTATTTAGTGTTGGTGGTTTGGAATTTCGCGCCTGGGGACTTATGGTAGCCTTAGGAGTATTTGCCGGCTTGTGGCTAGCGACACGCCTAGCAAAAAACAGTGAGTTTTCGGCAGAGCTGTTGCAAGAATATGTTTTATATGGTGTAATAGCAGGATTTTTGGGAGCACGTGCTTGGGAGGTTGTCTTCTCATGGCAAGACTATAGCAGCAATCCTTTGCATGCGTTGATGTTTTGGCAGGGAGGTCTCTCTATTCAAGGAGCGGTTATAGCCAATTTGTTGCTAGCGGGATGGTATTTCCGAAGTAAAGGATTATCTTTCCGGCGTTTTGCGGATATTAGTACCCCGGGTCTTATGTTGGGGCAGGCTATTGGACGTATTGGCTGTTTATTAAACGGTGACGCCTATGGAAAACCAACAACCGACTGGTATGGTATTGTCTATCAGCCAGGTACGTCGGCATATCAGGCATGGGGAGGGATACCCCTAGTACCGGCTGAATTATTTGAGGCTGGGTTGGATCTCATGATTCTAACTGTACTCCTATATATATTCCGTCGGAAACAGTTTGATGGGCAGGTGGCAATAACCTATTTCATTCTCTATTCCCTGGCCCGATTTGGATTGGAATTCTTACGTACTGATAGTTTGGTACTTGGTGGGTTTAAAGTGGCGCAAATAACGGCATTGCTAACGGCAATGCTTGCTAGTTCCTTGTGGTTGTGGTATCGGAAAGGAGAGATTGAGTAGTATGTCAGATTATGGACTTTGGCCAATTGTGGTTATCAATTCGCTTATCTTTATTATTTTTGCTTTTAGTTTTACTCGTCCGCGTTCTGGGCGGGATTGGCGTTCCTTCGGTAGCTTTTCAGCCTTCATTGTAGCGCTATTTGCAGAAATGTATGGTTTTCCTTTGAGTATTTATTTGCTTTCCGGGTGGCTGGGCAGCCATTATCCACAAATCAATCTCTTTTCTCACGATGCTGGACATCTTTGGTATACGTTACTGGGGCTGACAGGTGATCCCCACCACAACCCTATTCACGAACTAAGTAACTGGTTTATTTTTGGGGGGCTTATCTTTCTTGGTTTTACATGGAGATTTTTGCACAGTGCCCAGCGTAGAGGTGTAATCGCAGTGAATGGGCCCTATGCCTATGTACGTCATCCTCAATATATTGCTTTTATCCTGATCCTGTTTGGCTTCCTGCTACAGTGGCCGACGTTGTTAACACTAGTTATGTTTCCTGTCCTTGTGCGTATGTATATTTGGTTAGCCAGGCAGGAAGAACGGGAGGCAATGGAACAATTTGGTGAGGATTATGCTGCCTATGCGGCAGTTACTCCACGTTTTGTCCCCAGATTAGGTCGAAAGGGTCTAGTTGGGGGTAAGCAGGATAAGTAAAGAATTTTGAAATACGAGTTGTATTTAACTTGACAACGTTAGATATTGATAGTAAATTTAAGTAGGATTTTCTTAACTAAATATATAAGATAGGTGCCTACGGGCTTAATAGGGAAGTTGGTGTAAATCCAACATGGTCCCGCCGCTGTAAAGGGGAGCAAACCTGCATGATG
>JBEQCC010000363.1:0-3997 GCA_041639455.1 Pelosinus sp.
TATAGCGTTTCTCACAAGCCCTTACAATCCCATTTAATAATTTACTCTGCTCAAAGATTACACGACGACCATCTTTTTTTATTACCATTAAGGGGGCTTGTTCGATCATTTCATATGTAGTAAAGCGGCGCATACATTCCAAACACTCACGCCTACGCCGAATGGTACTCCCCTCTTCCGCTGCTCGTGAATCAATCACTCGACTTTCTACACAACCACAAAATGGACAACGCATAGGAATTCCCCCTTTTGATAATCACTCAACAAGCTTCATAAAGTAACAGCTTTGATGTATTCTCAACGATATTTTTAATGAGCTAATACCCATCAGCTCACTACATAAAATTACTGTTACATTGTCTTACTAGATATTGTGCTCTATATATTTACTTTACGCCATATATTGTGCTTCTCCTGCTTGGATTTTTAATATAATTTATTAAAATTTAATTTTTTAAAAAATCAAAAGAAAACGACTGCCAACTTCATAAAAAAGCTGCAATCGTTATCATTATATCATATGTACGTAACATATTTACTAATCCTTATTTATCCAGGTGTTTGATTTCAGTAAAAGCAGTGGCCTCTACTAAAATAACATCAAACCCTATTTTATTAATTTTATCCCAAGGAATTACAACATCCTCGCTACGACCAAATAAACCTAAAAACCTGCCATTTCCCGGCACTACGATAGCTGTTAATCTTCCACTTTCCACATCAATTTCAATATCTGTAATCGCCCCTAACCTTTTGCCATCAACAATATTGATAACCTCTTTAAGTTTAAGATCTGATACGCAATTGGCAATGCCTTTCATATCATCCACACCCCCAATACATTCTATGAGGGACAAGAAGATTTATGATATTCCATCTCAATAAAATTAATTTGATGAACACCTAAGCTTGCTATTTCTCTATTCTACTTTCCCTTGCTCTGCTTTGCAGTATATGCTAAACAATTCTGTCCAGAAGCCTCTCTAACCACCTCAGAAAGCGATGATGCACTTTTAATCCCCATAGCCCTACATCCATAAGGAAAATTTCGATCCCAAGTTGTATAAAGATGCACACACTTACTACATATAGGTTTTTGCATAGTATCTCTCTCATCTCTAAGGCAATCTCAAACCACACTCGTAAAAGCAATACGATTCATTTAAACTTTATAATCTACCGTTACGCCGACTCGTCCAGCAGCATGACTCGCTCGATTGACAATCCCATCTTTCTTTTCTTTTTTGTCTTCTTTTTTCTTTAGAAATTGATTATTCGCCTTTTCTTTCGGCATATATTCAGGTCTTTTAAATAGTTGTATACGTCCAATAGGCTTCACTCGCAATGCTTTTTCAACTGCTTCAATTGGTGGAATTCGCTCATCTCTTTTCATACCAATCACCGCCTAATATACTTCTATACACTTATTAAAACATGCTCTGATATACCTGTCAATAAATCCTCTTTAAGCCTTAAAATATTCTTTTATATTATTCTATTTTTATCCTAATTTTCTATTTTTTCCCTACCATTGTACTGACAGATACCTGTCTGAATAAAAGCATTGGCAACCGCTCTTGCAAGAGTTACCAATTCAGGTATATCACTCTGTTCTACATACTCAATAACTCTGCATTCACCATTTTCAATAGCAGAATATGGTCCACCATTCCGATTCGTCCTGCCAATAATTAGACCACGAAATGTGCCTTTACAGGGCTTTCTCTCACGTGACATGTTGATCACCTCATCTAAATCTATGTCAGAACACTCCCATTGATACCTTTATAGATTAAAAGGAAAGAACACGAGCCTAAAGATCCGCGTTCTTTCCTATAAGACAGCATTTAAAATTTATAAGCAACGGAAGCACGGAAAGAAGTATTATCAGCATCGGTGTCAATTGCAGAATTGCTTTTATATAATAAGTTCAGTGAAGTGGTTTTATCAAATTTGTGGCTATAAATATAGTATGCACCTTTTTCTCCACGATCCCAATCAGTATAAATATCTGCATTAGCATCAGTTCTGTGGGAATAAGCGGATAATTTATTTTTATCATCAAAGCCATACGTTACTCCAAGGACGAGAGCATCATTTTTAGTATCAGCATCAGATTTAAGATAATCCGCTACAAAGCTGGCTTTACCAGTAGTATATTGGACATCAGTTCCCCAGAAAGTTCTATCACTACCCGCATTAGGATTAGCTTTTGCAATGGTCCCTCCTACAGTCCAATCTTTTACAGGACTATAAGAAGCATGAACAGAATAAACCTTATCTTTGGTGTCTTTATCACTTTTACCAGCAACAATCTGTAATGAAGTTACACCAGATTTTCCAGTAGCAACTATACCATCAAAAAGTGCCCTATCTTCTCCAATATATCCTTCACTACTATATAGGAGAGCCGTAGGGCTAATAGAAAGTCCCTGACGTCCTACTTTATATTGAAAGTCGTTGTCCCTCACGATAATTCCATATTGATCAAGAACTGCTACACTATTACCATATTTAAATTTGGAGAAATCTGGGCCAATTTTGTCTCCGCTAAGAGATTGAGCTGCAAAACGAGCAAATAAGTCAACATTATTGCTTAAGGCTGTTTTGGCATTTAGGCGAAAGCTATATATGCCGCCTTGAGTATCAGGGCCACCATCAGCAGTATTAGAACGGTATTGTACTTTAACTTGACCATCAAATTCTACAGGAGCGGCAAAAGTAGCTTCTGTAGTTAAAACCATAGCGGCAGCAAGAGCAGTAGTAATTATTTTTTTCATCATATTTCCCCTAATATAATATTCCCCTATGGCTTCTTCGGTACCGTTAGGTATCCAGCTGTGTATTTGGCTCCCCACCGACTAGCCAGCTTGTAGCTCTATCTAGATGTTATACATACCCACCTCCAAGTACATCTTAGACTCCACTTACAAATTTTTAGGATTTATCGTTAATTCATCGGACAAATCATAAAATCCTGCTAAAAATAAAAAACAAATGTTTTTATTTTTAGCACATATATTGATATTAATTATCAATATATGTCAGTGCCGTACTATGTCTCTTGTAAAAACACATTTCTTTTTTTTTTACATTTGGACTAGTTAAAAAACCATGGTATAATAGATTTATCTCTTACAATATGCAACAATCGAGCAAAGGAGGAATGTACTTTGGATTTACAGGCTCTATTACTTGATAAGAAGAAAAAAGCAAATGAAAACAATAAATCATTCTTAAAGGCGGCTAAAGGAAAAACTAACAATACCAGCCATCAAATGCCCATGAGAAAAGCCGGCAGAGGAAAATAAGTTTCAAATAAATCTTTTAAAAAAATGACAGAACATCCGTTCTGTCATTTTTCTTTTATCCTCACATAAAAATAGATAACACTCAATAATAATGGAGGATATTATGAATGCGCTATACGTGAGGGTGTCAACAGATGACCAAGCCCGTAAAGGTTATTCTTTAAACGACCAAATCGCTGCCTGTCGCAATCATTTATTAGCGATGGATCACACTGAGATAAAAGAATATATTGATGATGGCTATAGCGGAGAATATCTAGAGCGCCCCGGCCTTGATAATTTACGAAATGATTTGCAAAATGGGATCATAAAAATTGTAGCTATTTATGATCCCGATCGTCTTTCCCGTAATCTTACCAATCAATTGATTATTGCTGATGAAATAGAAAAAACAGGTGCAAGAATTACTTTTGTAACTGGTGATTATGATTCTTCACCAGAAGGTCGCCTATTCTTCAGTATGAAAGGCGCTATTTCAGCTTATGAAAAATCAAAAATTCGTGAAAGGACTTCCCGCGGTCGCCGAGCGAAAGCAAATCAAGGAAAAATCGTCTCCAATGCCCACCCCTTTGGCTATGACTGGGATAAAAAAAATAGTATGTATGTTATCAACGAAGAGGCAAGTAAAACCATTCAATTCATTTATCATTTATGCATTCATCAAGGCTATGGTTCAAGGCGGATTA
>JBEQCC010000364.1:0-3994 GCA_041639455.1 Pelosinus sp.
AGCCAGGCTGCTTCTACAACTTTTTTTCCGTCGCAGGAAGCAGTTCCGGTTTGCTTGAGTATTTTATCGGTAATCTTAAGATTCTTCACGATCATGGTAACTGGGATATTGGGTTCAACAAAATCGAAAAAACGGGCAGTTTCGATAGATGCTAAGCCCCATAAGGCTTTAGTAAATAGTCCTGTGTCATTGACTCCTGCACCGCCGCATTGCACGATGGATTCAATGAGAAGGGAATGAGGCACGATTTTTTTGCCAGGAAAATATTCTTGAAAATATAGAAAGGTTGCATCATAGGTTTTTCTTCCTATGATCTCATCTCGATTTGCAGAAATAATTTTGTCAACAAATAAAAATGGATAGCGCTGTGGGAGCAATGTTTCAATTGCTTTCATGCACGAAGCCTCCTAAAAGAATCTGTCTACTCTATGATGACAGTTTATTGAGGAATGAAAAGGTCAGATTCTCTGGGGAGAGATTCTGACCTTTATGATGTGTTAATGTTTCGATTCTTCATGTTGATTCTATCAATTTTTCCATTTAAATTCAATGGTATTTCATCAAGGAAGATAATTTTTTGAGGACAATAATGGGGACGCAATTTCTTATGACAAAAATCTAGGACCTCGCCAGCCGTCAGAGCTGGCTGATTTTTAACAATCCATGCACAGACTTTTTGTCCCCGTAATGGATCAGCGATTCCTCCGACAACAACTTGAGCTATTCCAGGGCATTGAAGCAGTACTGTTTCTACCTGCTCTGGAATTACTTTGATGCCTCCAGTATTAATGATGCCGTGCTTACGTCCCAATAAATATAAATAGCCGTTCTCATCTAATCGGCCTAAATCCTCTACAGATGCTTTTGGTCGGTAGGCAGGAGCGATATAGGGACTTTCGATCCAGATGATATCATCTACAATTGAGATTGTTACGTGAGGGAACGCCTGGCCTACGGAATCGGGACGTTCTATAAGATCTTTGGCAGTGGAGTAACTTACATGACCCAGTTCACTCGCACCATAGTATTCAAAAATTTCTGCTGATGGAAAGTACGCTAGGAGGGCTTGGAGAGTCGGCAGATCCATCTTTGCTCCGCAGGTTACTATTGAGTGCAGCTTTGGGAGTGGAGCTTTCATATTCTTAAGCAAGATTTTATAGTTTGCAGGCACCATAAAAATAGCACTTATATCGTAGGACTCTATTTCTCGCACCCAGGTGCGAGGCATGTGAGCGCTGGCAAACATCACAGTGCCGCCTTCAAACAGAACATGCAGGCAGGCATTCAAGTTTGCAGTATATACCAGGGAACTCACTAAATAGAGAGTATCTGCATTGGAAAGTTGAAAAACCATGCTTTGACTCGGAAAAGCCATAGTCCAGCTTTGGTGATCGCGCCATATTAGCTTAGGAGTTCCAGTGCTTCCCGAGCTTAAGGCCCCTAAAAAGAGATCTTCCGGGTGAATCTCTGGCAGTAATGGAACAGAGGCACCTGGAAGCTGAAAACTTTCATCGATATACAGTGTTAATTGATGAGTATCCATAAGAGCTGCGCAGACTTCTTCCGAGGTGGAGGCATCGATGAAGACACAAGCACCTCCTGCTTTGATAATCCCAAAGAAATAACATAGCTGAGAAATCGGGTCAGCAAGTTTAAGCAATACTTTGTCACCCTTATTTATTTGTACAGCAAGGTGATGGGCAAGATCATCAACTTGTTGAGTAAATTGCCGATAGGTAAGACGTATTTTGCCATGCATGAGACAAAATTTATCTTTTGGCTTTGCATGTAAACCATTATAAATCAGCATTTTTTAACACCTTTCAATCAAAGTTGCAATTCCCATGCCTCCTACGGCTCCGATCGCAGCAATTCCCCGATGGCCGTTTACTTGCTGCAAGGCTTTTAGTAAATGCAGTAAGATGATTGCTCCGGAGGCTCCATAGGGATGCCCATAGGCTAAGGCACCTCCCAGAATATTAGTCTTATCCAGACTAATGTTCAATTGACGGCAGCAGGCCAGGATTTTTACGGCAAAAGCCTCATTCATTTCAAAAGCATCAATATCCTTTACCTGTAATTTGTTTTGCCGCAATAATTTTTCAATGGAGTCAACGGGTCCTAATGGGAAAAGGTTGGGGTCACAGCCACAGCTTGCTGTACCAGTGATCATTGCTTGTGGCTTTAAATTATATTTTTTTACCGCATTTGAAGAGGCCAGGAGAATTATGGCGGCTCCATCATGTTTCAGGCAGGTATTCCCCGCTGTAATTGTACCTTTTGCCTTAAAAACCGGTTGCATTCGTTCTAAGAGTTTCAGACTCATACGGCTTCTGATACATTCATCGGAATGGATGAGTTTTCCTGCTGTTTGGATAGGAGTGATGATATCCTTAAAGACATCTTGTTCTTTTGTCAGAGAGGCTCTTCTATGACTTTCAAGAGCGAATGCATCCATATCTTCTCGAGAAATGGACAGATATTCTGCAAGGTATTCTGCTGCATCACCGACTTCTGGATCACCGATTGCTGGAGTGGAGAAGGGGGCTCTTTCGTAATAGATATGTTCTCCTTGAAAGCGCGGGTCAGCAGGGTTAAACTGCCGTCTAGGAGCCAGGCTGGTGCTTTCGACGCCTCCGGCGAGTACCAGTTCCGTCTGACCCGATTGGATTTGGCTAACGGCCAAATTAATGGCACTTAATCCGGAACCGCACTGGGTATCAACGGTAATAGCAGGAATACTGTAAGGCCATCCAGCTGCAAGCACCGAAACCCTGGCAATATTACCGCCCGGACCTACAGCATTTCCTAAGGTGACTTGATCGATGTCTTTTGGCGATAGATTATATTTATGAATTACTTCATTTAAGATACTAGATGCGAGCTGTTCAGGCAGCAGATCTTTTAAAAATCCGTCCGTTTTTCCTATGGGAGTTCTCAGACCGCCAATTATATATACCGAATTCATCAGCGTGACCCAGCTTTTTGGAGTTGCTGATTCACAGCTGTACCCACAACAGTTGCGACAAAGGCTTTAAATAAATCTCCCGGTATATAGGGAAGAGCACCGACAGTGAAGGCCTTTTCTAATCCCATGCCTGTAACAAAGCCCAGCCACAGTACTCCGAAAGTGTAAACAATAATGATACCACCTAATACATTTACAAGTGCCAGACGCCATTTGTTGTTGCTTTGTCCTTTCAATAAGGCAATCACAATGGCTCCTACTAAGAAGCCAAAGAGATATCCACCTCTCGGACCGACAATAATGCCAATTCCACCTGTCATACCAGCAAAGACAGGCACACCTACGGCACCAAGCAGTAAAAAGGTCAATACGCTGTAAGCAGCCTGTCTTACTGTTAGTATGCTGCCTGCCAGCATAATGGCCAGAGACTGACCTGTGACAGGAACAGGGCTAATTGGCAGTGGTATGGCAACTAGTCCGAGTACTGCGATTAAAGCTGCGAAAAGTGCTGCATAAACAAAATCAGTTACGTTACTTCTTCTTGACATTATTTTCCTCCCTAATCAGCGTAAAACATGTTTTAGCCGTTCTAATATTGATAACTCAAGAAAAAGTATAAATGAATCAGATCATCTAGTCAACCATATAAAACAAAAAGGTTAACTAAAGTTGGTTGGGTAAAACCAAATCATTCTTTCAATTGGAGAATGAGAAGATTTAGAGGGAATAACTGCTAGTATGGAGAATACTTTAATGAATGAATGTGTACAATATGTGCACATGTTTTAGATAAGGAGGAATAGCAGTGGAAAGACAAATCAGAGAGATAATGCCTGAGTTTTTAGGACTTAGGGAAGCGATGGAGTTATCCCGGGAGGAAAATCGGGATAATCATCGGAAATTTATCAATCCGGAGTTAGTCAATCTTATGGGGCTTTTGAATTTTGACAAGTCCTTTGTGAAAGCGCAAGGGGTATCTATATGGGATAGAGAAGGTCATGAATACTTAGATTTTTTAGGGGGATA
>JBEQCC010000365.1:0-3988 GCA_041639455.1 Pelosinus sp.
ATTGACCAGTTGTATGACTGCTTCTTGATGATACACTTGCCCATCATAGGAGATATCATAAAACATGCCACTTACCAGCATAAATGAGTACATTAACAATACGGACAGAATCCCTATACTAAGAAGCCATCTCCACTTATTTTCTTTTTTATAAAAATTCCCACTGATAAAAACAAAGATAAGACTACCAGCGGCTGACAGCCATAAATGAATGGGCATCAAGGGTATGCCCATTCCAAATCCAATAGCCGATAGCGCTAAAATAAAGAACATAAAGGACAGTAAGGTTAGCCCTAATATAAAAGAAAAGCTTCCCATCATATATTTCCTCCCAACTGAATCTGTTACATACGATAAAAAACAAAAGCCAATAAGAATCCTACGATAAGCCCCCCTAATACTTCAACAGGAGTATGCCCCTGCCGCTCTCTTAATGGTTTTGCAATTTGATGAGGTCCTATATGTTGATTGATCATCGCAGCCTGTTTTCCTAATGCCCGCCTAATCCCCATTGCATCAAACATGGTAATCATAAGCACTGCTACGCCCAAGCTAAATATTGGCTGATTGATTCCTTCTGATAAACCAATAAAAAAGACTGTACTGCTAATGACAGTAGTATGAGTGCTTGGAAATCCCCCATTACCAATTAAAGTGACAGCCTCTCTGCGAAAACGAATATAATTTATGATAAATTTAACTGTACCAGCTACGAACCAAGCGATAACAGGTATTACGGCATATTTATAATCCAATGTAACATCCTCCTAGGATCTGGCTATTAAGGTAATACCTGCTATAATAAAGAGCATTCCACCCATCCTTAGCCAATTTATGGGTTCATGAAAAATAAAATAGGAGGCAATAAACACCAGAATATAGCCTAGACTTACCATCGGATAGGCATAGCTAAGTTCCACTTTTTTCAAAGCCAGAATCCATAAAATCGTGCTAATACCATATAAAAATAGTCCTAGCACAATCGGCCATTTGATTTTTTCTAATATCGTAATACCGGGATTTTGAACCATTTGCATCGCCCCCAATTTAAAGGCAATTTGACCTACTGCGCCAATGGTTACCGAAATGATAATTAATAGTAAATCTTTCATTTACATGCTACCTCGCTATTAAATTTCTTTAAGATTCTTATTCAAAATAATATAAAATAGTCACAACTATAACAGCAAACAGTAAAACAGTGCCTAAAATATGGCGATCTTCCACCAGTACTTTTTCGGGTCTTCCCCCTTGTCCTTCTATATGAATTAAATACAGATAGCGAAAAATCCCATACATGACGAGAGGAATAGTCCACATTAGATAAATGGTATGGCCTGAGGTAAAGGTAAATAGAGAATAGCTCATAATCGCCGCTGTAGTAACAATACTATTTAATTGATCCAATAATTCAGGAGAATATTGTTCTAATACCTTGCGGTGCTCACCTTTATGATGACTGAGCAAATATAGCTCATGTCTGCGTTTGCTGATGGCTAAAAACAAAGCCAATAACATGGTACAAATTAAAAACCAAGGAGTAAAAGAAACATTAATAGCTAATCCTCCTCCTATGGCCCGCAAAACAAAACCAAAAGCAATGACCATAATGTCAATAATCACAATCTGTTTTAACTTCACAGAATATGCTACATTCACCATAAAATATCCGAAAAGTAATAGGCTAAGCCAAGGCTCCACTATAAATGCTGCTGCAAGTGAACTGCATAATAAAATACTCCCAAACAATAATGCACCCAAAGGATGTAATCTGCCAGAAGCAATGGGACGATAGCATTTCTCCGGATGTCTGCCATCGGCTTCTCGATCAATATAATCATTTAAAATGTAAACACAACCTGATGTTGTACAAAACAAAATGAACGCAACAGCCGATTGTACCAGCATATCCACAGATACGGTTTTAATGGAAAAAATCAACGCAGCAAACACTAACAAATTTTTTGTCCACTGCTTCGGACGCAATACCATTAGATAGGGCAAAACCTTGTCCCCATCTTTCTCTTTCTTTATTATTGTCTGCTCCAAAAGGCTCATTTATAAAACGCCCCATCATATATCTTCTCCACAATACCCGGAATCTCCCCTGCCGGATCATTGGACAAGTTACCTGTTACTTTACTTGCCAAATAACTTACATCCGCTTTTGTTAGATATAAATCCGCCAAACTAGGATTTATATTTATACTTTGCCTAAATTGGTGATAAACATTCATAAATTCCCTCTTATTAGAGCATCTGGTGCCATGTAATGCTTCTCCAATATGATTGAACTTCTCCTTGGAAATCTCATAAGTCAAATCCAGCCAGCTTTCAAAGAGAGCCATTAATCCACTGCCATGACTGCTGTTGGTTTTTACACCAATTGGATACTGTAAACGGTGAGGCAGGCAAGTGCTGGAGTTAGCTAAATTGAAACCCATTAGCATACTGGCATACATCATATAGGTACGTCCAGTACTATTTTGACCATCTGCTAAGACCTGAGGCAAATATTGCCCTACCAATTGTATCGCGTTTAAAGAATTGCTGCCAACCAAAGGACTTAGCCCGCTTTTTGATATATAGGTCTCTACCCCATGAGCAAATACATCAAAACCCGTCTCTACTGTAGTTTCAGATGATAAAGACATTGTCAGTTGTGGGTCAACGATAGCGATGGCAGGAAAGAAACCTTTATGACGAAAACTAGTCTTCGTACCAGTACTCTCGTCAGTTAAAATTGCCGCCCAATTGGTTTCAGATCCTGTACCTGCCGTAGTAGGAATCGCTACAAGAGGAATATCAACATGAGTAATCGGTAAATGCCCCAATAAATAAGGCTCCACTTTTTCTCCTGTGGACAAACCAAGAAGAATACCTTTTCCAGCATCAATGGCACTGCCACCACCCAAAGCTACTACAACCTCGGGCTGCCAGCTAGAAAATTTCTCAACACAAGCGTTGACTTCACTAGCCAGAGGGTTGGCACTAACTCCTTCAAATACCATGGATTCAATGCCTAAACCAGCAAGACCATCTGCTAACCTCTTGGTGAAACCATATTTATTCATCGCATATTTCCCTGTAACAATCAGTACCTTTTTGCCAAGGGTTTTAATATAAGCGGGAGCCTTTTCAAACTCACCACAGCCAAAGAATATTTTAGTTGGCATATAATAAGTAAAATGCATGGCATTCAACTCCTATTTATTTATTAACTCATTCATTACTATACTAAAAATATCGTATAGTGAAAAGTAAAAGTTTCAATTGCATATAAGAAAAATGCTGATGTGTGCTTTTGTCGTTGCGAACAATGTGAAGCAATCCCCTCCTGGTTAAGAGATTGCTTCACATTGTTTGCAATGACAAATTGAGATGCTTCCTCCTCCATGACTTATACATTCCCAGAGAAAAGCAGATGTCTTCTTAAAATAATAAAACATTTAAGCGGCGAAAAACAGGAAGGCTGATCTTCGCGGGTCACGGACTTTTACAAAAAAGCTCCGGTAGAATAGCATACACTATTTTACCAGAGCTTTAGGTGTATTATATATTGGCAAGCAACTGTTGTAATACTTTGTATTTGGCACCATTATAGATTTGATCAAAATCTACAATATACCATTCACCATTTATTTTTTCCAGGCCCACTGGTTTAACACTCATCTTGAACGTATTTTGCTCTTGGATTGTTACAACTACAGCTGCATAATTGCTTTGTTGTGCAACTTGCTTAATCGATACAATATTTGCATTTTTAATTTCTTGAATTCCCGATTGTCCCTTCATAAACTTTAACACGGTTTTAGGATCATTCTTAGAAGCGCTTGATACATATAAACCGGCTTCTGACATGCGGTCATTCTTGGCTGCGTCAAAAAAAGTGGTTACCGTTTCTGTCGTACTCAATCCAGCCACGCGTTTAACTCCTGAAGAACCGCCACAACCTGCCACTAGTATCACCAGGATTAACATACTCACA
>JBEQCC010000366.1:0-3986 GCA_041639455.1 Pelosinus sp.
CCGATCTTCTTGTGCAAGTGAGCAGAAAACAGATATCTCCTTTTCGTCAGATAAAGGCTTTAGCATATACACGGAGCGACTAATCATTTGATTAATATCAATTCTGCTTTTTTCCATCGCTAATTGACGAGCTTCTGCCAGTGATAAATCCCGCAGATCTGTAATCAGGCGATTTAGACGAATGGCTTCTTCATGCAAAGAAGCAAGCTGTTCTTTGCTGGGTTCGATCACTCCATCCACCATACCCTCCAAGTGTCCCTGAATAATGGACAGTGGAGTGCGAAGCTCATGAGCAATATTGGCCAAAAACTGCTTACGAAGATTCGTATTGATTGTCAGCGTCTCAGCCATCCGATTAAAAATAGCGGCCAAATGTCCAACTTCATCTTTGGTTTCAATCGGTACTTTCTGATCAAAATTGCCTTGTTCAATTTGCTCAGCAGCACTGCTCAAATTGCGCAAAGGTATCGTAATACTGCGAGCCAAAGCATAGCTCGCCGCCAGACCGGCAATTAAAACGGCCATCCCAACCCAAATCAGAGACTGGTGAACAGAGGCCAAGAACGTCTCCTCCAAAGACCCCATGACCATCATCATTGGATTTGTCATCTGCCCCATCATACCTTGCTGGCCGGCTTCCATTTGTTGAACCATTAGATATTTTGTAAATTGCTCTGTCATTTGCAAATTCATCAGATAAATCAGCAAAAATACGGTTAACGCCACTGCCAGAAACATGAGTCCTGTAATGCGATAGGTAATGCTATTCATTGGTTTCACTGGCAAATTTATAGCAAATCCCGTATATTGTCTGTATATACTGAGGTTCCTTTGGATTTATTTCAATCTTCCGCCGCAAATTTTTAATATGGGCATCAATCGTGCGCTCATACCCTTCAAAAGTATGCCCCTGAGTTTGTTCGACAATTTGCAACCGACTATAAACCCTGCCAGCATTTGCAGTCAGTAATTCCAAAATTTTAAACTCTGTTGGCGTCAGTTCCAAGGCTAAACCCGCCTTCGTAACCTGATGACGCTCCAAATCAATCATCAGTTTTCCCGCTATAATGAGCCCGCTGCGCACAACTTCCTTATTTATACGACGTAAAATAGCTTTTGCTCGCGCTACCACCTCTTTAGGACTAAATGGCTTCGTCACATAATCATCAGCACCAATTTCAAGCCCCACTAAGCGATCACTTTCTTCATCACGAGCAGTAAGCATGAGAATCGGAATATCATTATCCTTACGAATCCTCCGACAAACGTCTAAACCATCAAGACCAGGCAGCATCAAATCTAATATCATAATGTCCGGCTTTTGCTCTCGTACTACCTGCAAGGCATCCAACCCGTTCGCTGCAGAGTAAACAAGACAACCCTCTTTTTCAAAATAGGTTTGCAGCAGTTTTACTAGCTTTACGTCATCATCTACAATTAATACCGCATATTGAATCATAACATCACTCCTTTTATTTGTTTGCCATTATGCGGGATGTTTTGCGAACAATGGACACAGCCTTCCCATTGTAGAAGAACTGTGTCCATTATTCATCCCTATCAAAATTCCATCATATGAGCAATAGCCATAAAGGAGGTTACCCATGCTCCCCACCTTAGAAAGGTTAATATCCTTTTTTGCCAAGGCATATATTCAGATGATTCTTTTTCTCTATCTTCTGGAGATCGTTTCACTTGCATATATTTTCCCTCCGTTCATAGATTCCGTATTTATATTAATTGTATCATATTTTTGTGAATAACTTATGAAGATCTCTTGGAATATTCCTCTTTTCGTCTTCTTATTCCATTCGTTATTTAGTAAATTGTTTCAGAAGCTGCATTAATTCTTCAATACTTTGTTCTGCACGATCTTCTTTGATTGCTGCAACCATACAGCTTTTTGCATGACTTTCCATAATAATAAGTGATACCTTATTTAAAGCAGCCCGAGCCGCCAATATTTGCTGAACCACATCTACACAATACCGTCCGTCATCCAACATTTTATCGATACCATTGATCTGCCCTGCAATTTTTTTTAACCGCAATTTTAATTCACTTTTTTCTTTATCCGTTAACACAACATTCACTCCCTCTACTACTATACCCCCCTACCGCATTTAATTATAGAACGTTATGCTTAGCCGCGTCAATATTATAGACCCATTACAGAAACAACTATTTTACTAGTGTACCTTTAAAAGTAAAAAATATGAGAGTAAGAAAGTACGCTTGACGTTCTGTCATTTTATCAAGAAAAGCCCAAATAGCATGTCTTTTCTGATACTCCTGTGGTTTATTTCATGGCCGTTGCGAGCGAAGCGCGGCAATGACAATAGCGTCAAGTGAACATTTTGGTGTTGAGCCGGAATAAACGTATACATTTTATAAAATAAATTTCATAAAATAATGATATTGAATATCATTATCATTAATGTTATACTATAAAAGTCAAGTTTTAAGAACGTATTCAGGAAAGACTAAACTTCGATAGAATAGGAGCATGGTAAATGGCAACAAGAAGAGAACCAAGGTTTAAATTATGCAGAAGACTAGGTGTTAATATTTTTGGTCATCCTAAAGCAATGAATAAAGCAACGAGAGACAATAGCCGATCGGGCAGAAAATTATCAAATTACGGGATTCAGCTTTTGGAAAAGCAAAAAATTAAAGCCTATTATGGACTTTTTGAAAAACAGTTTATACGTTACGTTGATAAAGCGATGAAAAGCAAGGAAATCACGGGTACTGCCTTATTGAAAGCATTGGAATGCCGATTAGACAATCTCGTATATCGAATTGGTTTTGCCAGTTCCATTCGGCAGGCCCGACAGCTAGTCAGTCATGGTCATATCCTCGTTAATGGCCAAAGGGTAAATATCCCATCCTATGGAGTACCAGTTGACAGTGTTATCTCTTTAAGTGCAAAACAACGGGCAAATGAAATGATCATTTCTAACTTCTTGGAGCTTCAAAGTTTTGCATTACCTTATATTGAAAAGAACCTGGAAGATTTCAGCGGAAAATTGATACGGCTGCCTAATAGAGAAGAAATTCCTATTGAAGTAAATGAAATTTACGCAATTGAATTCTATTCCAAATAAGAAAAAGATCAACACTAAATTGTGTGTTTGACAGTGATTATTTCTTATATAAGGGGTCAAAATAAATGTGTAAATACAATAATCATAATTATTGGGAAGGTGCTTTATTAAAGAAGAAAGACCTTTGGACGAACTATTTTACTGATTTGGATTGTGCACAAGATGCTATTTTTATTAATACAGCGGTGATTGATTACTCCAGAGATACTGTAGATAATAATTGGGCATGTTACCCCGATGCAAAATCACTATTGGGATTTATCCAATATATCTATCTTCCAGTCGCTTTTTTTTATACTATCCACAAAGATAATCAAGATTTATTTATCCCCATATGTTCCAGTCACGCATTGATTGAGTCCATTACAGAATCGAATTCCTCTTATGTGGATATCATGAAAAATGCGATAGAAGAATTAAATACGTACTGGGATTTAGAAAATTCATTATGTATGAAAAAGATCAAAGAATTTTGTGCTAACTTTAATGCTTTCTGGAATAAAGACAGCTATATTTTACATATCGGAGTCTTTGAAAGCACATTTGAAATTGCAGAGTACTTAGTAAGTACAAGAGAATTTACTGAAGTGTTAGAGGAAGATATCGGCTTGACGATTCAGCAGCTTTATAATATGTGTGCGATTTTTTATACGGATACGTTTATTCAAAAAACCTTTGTAAAAATCTTGAACAATAAAATAGGATGTATCGTATAAAAAGGACTGTTTAGCGCTTGCAAGAACCAAATGCTAAACAGTCCTTTTTATCTTAAGAGCTTTACGCCTCAAATAATTTACGAATCTCCTCTTCACTCATTTTAACCAAGAAGTTTTCTCCTGGCTGAATTAACGCATCAATCATCTCAAGATCGGAAGAGCA
>JBEQCC010000367.1:0-3975 GCA_041639455.1 Pelosinus sp.
ACCGTAAAAGCCACTGCCAGAAACATCAGACCAGTGATACGATACGTTATACTATTCATCCGCTTCACCGGCAAATTTGTAGCCAATCCCATATACTGTTTGAATATACTGAGGCTCCTTCGAATTAATCTCGATTTTGCGGCGCAAATTCTTAATATGTGCGTCAATTGTCCTTTCGTACCCTTCGAAGCTATACCCTTGAATTTGTTCGAAAATTTGCAGACGACTATAAACCTTACCGGCATTACCAGCTAATAATTCCACGATTTTAAACTCAGTAGGCGTCACATCCACAACCTGACCGTCCCTAGTAACTTGGTGACGTTCCAAGTCAATGGTCAATGTGCCTACTTGAATTGGTTCGCTCCGCACTATCTCTTTATTTGCGCGGCGCAAAATCGCCTTGGCCCGCGCCACCACTTCCTTGGGGCTAAAAGGTTTGGTCACATAATCATCAGCACCGATTTCAAGGCCCACCAGTCGATCACTTTCTTCATCCCGGGCAGTAAGCATAATAATGGGAATATCATTATCTTTCCGTATCTTCCGACATACCTCCAAACCATCCAAACCGGGTAACATTAAATCTAGCACCATAATATCGGGTTTCCGTTGCCATACCATCTGCAAAGCATCAAGGCCATCATTGGCGGAATAGGTAGTATACCCTTCTTTTTCAAAATAGGTCTGCAAAAGTTTAACCAGTTTCACATCGTCATCTACAATCAGTACGGAACATTGGGCCATAAGAAGCCCCCCTCTCACACAATATTTTACATTTGCCTTTGGCCTTCTTTAATAACTTGCATATCTGCATTTAAAATTTAACTTGCGGTACTTGTTTGGCTCCTTCCTCGGCTTTAAAGTATTCCATAGGACCAAAACCGTAATATCCTGCAAATATACTGGCTGGTAGTGACCGAATAGTCGTGTTGTAAATTTGCACACTTTCATTATAATCCTTACGGGCTACTGCCAGACGGTTTTCGGTTCCTGCTAATTCATCCATCAGTGCACGGAAATTTTTATCCGCTTTAAGATTTGGATAGTTCTCAGCAATCACCATGAGTCGGCTAAGGGCCGTACTCAATTCCCCATTCGCTTCAGCCTTGAGACTAGGGCTTTGGGCACCGCCTAGTTTCGCCCTGGCGTCAGCCACCGCCTGAATCGCTTGCTGCTCATGGGCAGCATACCCCTTCACTGTACTGACCAAATTGGGAATTAAGTCAGTTCTCCTCTGAAGCTGATTTTCAATCTGGCTCCATTTGCCATTTACGTTTTCACTCATATTGACCAAACTGTTATAGCTAGACATTCCGCCTATGACTAGTACAGCGACTACAGCTATAATAATCCATATAGTCTTGTTCATCATATTATCCTCCTTGGTATTCTTTATCTTTAGTATACAAGTATATTGTGAAGAAGTTTTGAAGAAAGTATGAAAAACTTATGCTATTTTAAGTCTTTCCTAATTGTTTTTATAGACAATAACAACCCTTCCTATGGAAGGGCTGTTATTGTTATTACATATGATGACCTGAATGTTCGTTACCACCATTTTTCGGAGCATCTTCTGGCGGCGGTGTTGGCTGCTGTTCCTGATCACTCGTCTGTTCTGCGGCAAATGCCGTTGTCATGATTGGCAGCAAAACCGTACCTGATACAAACACCGCTGCTAACGCTGCGAAAATCATTCGCGTTACTTTTTTGTTCATCGTCATTTTCTCCTCAATTCACTATTTTTTACAATATTAGGATTCCTGTTCTAATTTTTATTGTACTAAACATATGTGAAGAACTTATGAAGAAAGTTTGAAGAACTTGTGAATTTTACTATAATAGCACTAAAGTAATCTTTTTCTACGTCAATTTTAATACCCGCAAAAAAAGGATAACCTAATAGTATTCTTTCTACATACCAGTTTCACTTATGCATTGCCGTGCTGCATTTTACTCCGCTTATACCACCATAAAGCTAGATATACCCCAACCACTAAGACTACTACTACAATGAGCCGCGTCATGTTTTCTCCAGCAAAAACAATATCATGACCCAGTAAAACTTTAATCACTACCGGTGGCAATTTACCAATCATTGTTGCTAGAAAAAAATCTCGAAAAGACATACGGCTAATGGCTGCAACAGCGGTAATAATACCGGATGGAGCTAATGGAAGTAGACGAGCAATTAATAAAGCCTTAAAACCATTGGCTGCACTGTAGTCATCAACCTGCTTAAGATACTTACTTTTGACAATCCAGCCTTCCACTACCTGACGAAAAAAGTACCGGGCGAAAATAAACATAACGAGGGCCCCAATCACTTCTCCAGACCAAGAAATAACGATACCCCAAAATAACCCATAGATGATGCCTGCTGCACCGGATAAAATCATAAAGGGGAATACAATAGTAAACGTCATAACCACAAATAGCACTAGTGTTATCACTACTGACCATCCGCCAAAAGCACGTAGGTATTCTGCCAAGGCAGCAATATCACCATGTTTGATGATGCCATACACCTCTTGAAAAAACTCCGGTTGCCACAGATAGGTCAGCCCAACCGCGGTAAGAATAACTAGCCAGCCCCACAATTTATTCATAAACAATCTTCCTTTTTTTATAATAATGATTTATTTATACTGTAGCAATATTTTATGAATAACTTATGAAGAACATTTGAAGAAGTTATGTTTCTTTAAAAAAGGACTTAGTCCTTACCAAGTCCTTTCTTACTACTAGGGTTTATACGTAATTCCATTGGGTGTTTCACCTACTGCTACCGTTCCTATCACCTTGTTGGCATTATTATCAATTACACTGACAGTATTCTCATACATGTTGGTTACGTACACAAGCTTATTGTCAGTGCTGGTAACTATCCCATGGGCACCTTTACCGGCTTCGATAGTAGCCACCACTTTTTTGCTCGCTAAATCAATTTTGGATATCGTGTTGGAAGGTTGTTGTTTAGTCCCTTGATTAGCGACCAAGGCAATTTTATCATCGGTCTGGATAAAGGTTTGTGCCGGTCCTTGACCCACCGATATTTTTTCAATTTTATCGGTGGCAAGGTCGACAATTGCCAACATATTTTCGGCATTTAAGGTAACAACTAATGTTTTCTCATCTTTGGTTATCCCAGTTGTCACTGGAGTTTTACCTACAGTCATCTTTTTAGTTTCTTTTAATGAAGTAATATCAATAACACTAACCGTATCTTCGCCCATATTGGCAACATATGCTGTTTTGCTATCTTGGGAAATCCTAAAACCATGGGGTCCTTTACCTGTAGGAATATTTTGCACAATATTATAGGACTTTGCATCAATCACTGTCACATTATTAGACTCATTATTGGTAATAAGCACATATTTACCATCCTGGGTAAATACGATATGGGCCGGATGACCACCGACCTCTACTTTCTTGACTAAATTATTCGTTACGGTATCAAAGAACAATGCAAAACCATTCATCTCCATCGCACCATGCCCTTCCATTTTAGGCAAGAAAGTCGCGCCAAGTATTTTGCCATCAGGTGAGACTTGAACATTATGGACCGTGCCATCCACTGGAATGGTATCTATAACCGTATTGGTCACAGCATCAATTCTCGTAATGCCGCCACCCTCATTGGCTGTATAGTAGACACTTTTTGCAACTATGGGTGCAGCTTCCTGGGCAGATTCTTTTGTTCCTGGTGCTGGTGGTACTTGATTTTTTGCGCCGGCACAAGCCGAAAGTACCAGCGTAAAGAGCACAAACACAATAGTGGCTACATTGCGGATTTTCAAATCACATTCCCCCTTTATATTTTTATATTTTGTCCAGTTGACAGCTTCCCATACACATCTTGGTTATCAAAATGATGTTTATGAATGGTCAAAAGTAAACATTTATATACCTCACATAGTAAGACCATAATAACTAACTGGCCATGCCCTTCCCACTAGCGCAGCAAAGTAT
>JBEQCC010000368.1:0-3970 GCA_041639455.1 Pelosinus sp.
CAAACGACGTTATACCAAAAATTGAAAATAACAAAAAAGTATATCGTCTACATTATTTATATTTTAATGGTCAACCCTTTGAAGAAATGCACGATTGTGCATGTGATACATTTGCTATACCTGAAACGACTACAATAACCGCAGTAATTGGTGACATACTGCGGGCAATACTTGCAGCAAAATGCATTGGCAATAGCATCAAGACAGGAGCAATATCCATCTTAGCAGCTACAACGGGAGTTAAAGCTACAAAAGCAAAGAATGGTGCATTACCTGACCCCATGACTACAGATGATACCGCAATAATCGATACCATGACAATAATCATACCAGCTCCGCCAAAACCTGCTGATTGAGCAGAACTAATAATCGATTCAATGGCTCCTACTGATTTTAACCCTTGAGCAAAAGTTTCTCCTGCTACGACCAAGGTAACTACAGCAGCAAACTGAATGCCCATACCGTCAAAAAAAACTTGCAGATCAGCAAAGACTTTTTTAATATCTCTTTTACGAAGAAACTCAAAAATCATAGATACAAATAAACTAATAAACATCGCATTCACAATATCCATTTTAATTCCTTTAATGCCAATATCACTAAAGGCTAAAATCAATACTAAAGGCACAACAGGCAACAAGGCAAAAATCCCTGGAGGAAGCTCCTCTTCTGTTGTATTCGTGACTATCTCTGCCCGCTCTACAATGTGTCCTTGTTTTTTATCAAACCACTGTTGGACAAAATAATGTAATATCGCAACTACCACCATTATCGTTAAAGCAACGGGAATTTGATACTGGGTCCAATAAGTCGCAATGTCCATACCAGCAGTATTAGCTGACAAAACGCTACCAGGATCTCCGGGGCTCCAATCCAAGCACAAAGTAGTACCAATTACCGCCGTAGCAGCTAATCGACTGACTCCAAGGCGTACTAAAATAGGAAACATGGTAACCATGAGCAGCATGCCTAAACCAGAGGCACTGTTAATAAACAAGCCTAATACCTGACCAACTAAATAACACGCAGCCAGCATTACATAGGGAGCATGAAGTCTTTGCAATGGCTTTATGGCGATATTCACCAAGGCCTTGCTAGCTCCAATATGATCCATATAGCGGGCAAAACCTCCTACTGCCATGATACTAAGACCAAGACCAGCGGCTCTGCCACTTAGCGTCTTTTTAATAAATTCAAACAAATCAAACCAAATGAGTCCCGTACTCTCCTTAACTGGCAAAATCGTTCCCAAACCAAAAATCACAGCACATGACATAAGGATAAGACCACCAAAAACTAAAACCGCTTGTGTCTTATATTGCTTTAAAATCATGTAAACAACCATTGACGTAACAATAAGTGCTAATAATATTCCTAACATTTTTATTCCTTCCTCCTATGTATCCCTGTCCTCTTTACCATCTGAAGATCAACTCGTTTCCTACAGTAAATGTATTTAAAATACATTACATATAGTTCTATAAATCTTCATTTTCTCCTGCAGTTGGACATTATGTTTGTGATTAAACTTGTTATATATTTAGAAAATTTAATTATCAATTACATTTTTCAATATCTAGTTACTTTTACTTGGCGAATATTATATAATCAATGAAACACTATAATTATATTATGAGGTACCTATGAGTAGAATGACAATAGCACATCTTAAGACAGGCATTATTTTTGGTGATAATAACACCGCAGAATATGTATATCTGCCAGCCAGCGAAATTGGCATGGAAGAGCCCTTATGCGTTCTTGAAACACCTAAGGGACGGCAAGATCTCAACATGAAACAAGCCTTATCTTTTATATTAAAACTCAGCTTAAGACCAGTATGTCACCCTCGATTAGGACGTAGTTCTTTCTAGCTTGATTAGAGTAAGCCTTTCCTATGTTTTGCAGCATAGAAAAGGCTTTCTTTCCTAAATGTTTGTTATATAAAATTGACTTCAGCCACATCTTCATTATTTTCGGCAAAGATTACTGTACCCTCTATGGTCTTTCCTGCCAAAACTGCAGGCAGCCAATAGATGTCATCCTGCCACATTTCATTATAAGGAATATCAGACTGTGAAAACCATTGAGGTTTCATTTCTTCCGTTTCTACTGGTTCCCCCTGCCAGGTATGCACTAGAAAGATATGTACATGATGCCGTAGATGAGGGCTTTCAGGAAAAATGAAATCCAGTTTACCCGAGTATTCCAACTGTCTCTCCTCCACCTGTATACCACTTTCTTCTTCCAGCTCCCGTACAGTTGCTTGCAATACTGTTTCACCCTCTTTAATTTTACCACCAAAACCATTATATTTTCCTTGGCCAAAGCCTGTTTTTTTCATCCCAAGCAAAATTTTATCTTTTTTAAGCAAAAAGCAGAGTGTGGTTATATACATATTCTCATCTTCTTTCTTATAAGTGTTGATCATATCCCCTTACCATCCCGATAGCCAAGTTTGTATAGCAAGAAAAGTATTACCGGGAAATACCGCATCCTCTGACAGTAACAATTTATATTCAAGTTTTTTGTTAATATACGTATAAGCCTAATAAAAAACAACAGTCTATAAGACAGTTGTGAAAATACCAGTATTTATTCTAATAAAAATTTTTCCATAACGTGTACATCAATCCATTTTCCATCTAACATTCCTTGTTTTACATAAGTACCAACCTTTGTAAAACCAAGAGAGTGGTAGAGTTTATGACCTGTACGATTAACAGCCAACGTAGTCAGCACCATCTTATAAAATTCTTCCTCTTTCGCCACTTGGATTAAGGCCAATAATAAATGTTTGCCAAGCCCCTTATTCCGTTCTTCTCTTTTGATATAAATGGATAAATCAGCAACACCCCGATAACATTCTCTGGCATTAAAAACATTGAGCGAAGCCCAGCCTTTTATCTTATTCTCTGTATCTTCTATTACTAATACTTTATGTCTAGAACTCCTGCTTCTCAGCCACTCTGCCATTTCTCCGACACTTTTTGTATTGGCTTCTAATGTAGCAATTCGATCTTGTATGCCTTGATTATAAATTTCTGTAATTTGCTCAATATCACTTAGAGAAGCAATCCGAATAAAAAATGTACCTTCAGGCAATTCTAACGTTTCCTGCATCTTCCCGTCACTCCTACTTCTTACTCCTTGGCATCTGATTGCTAATTCCCTTCTTTAGAAATAGCATGCTCTCTGGCATACTGCCATAAGCACTGATGCACACAAGCAATTTCCTCTCGATCAGGCAGGGCAGCAATCAGCTTATCAATGTACCCTTGCTCTACGATATAGGAAAAAGAATAGGAAAAGTAGATATCATATATCCAAGACAAACGAAAAAGCATTAAATCATTTCCCGTCTTGATGTCTGGATACTCCACTAATTTCCCCTGTAATATATCCTCAACGATCTTTGCTGAATACGCATCAGCATTTTCTAACTCCTGGGGCAGAGGAATCTTATTATCCTTATCTTGCGTGATTAACATGGAAAAGATGTCTATCTTATCTGCATCTCGGATAATCTTTGCGGGAGTTAGCCACTCTTCACTTTCACCGATTGGCAACTGACGCCGATTATGATATAATACAGCATTTTTCACAATCCTCTGTTCTTGATCATTTAGTCCTGCAGCCCGCAGACTGTCCGCTTCTTGCAATACGTCCACTCCTAGCTGGGCATGATTCACAGACAACGCATCATTAAAGGTTCTATACGTCTGATATTGCTGAAATCTTCCAATATCATGAAGTAAAGCAGCAATTTTGATGTGCTGCATCTGTCCAAAAGAACAAGTTAACCATGTACCAATTCTCACTGCATTTTCCAGTACTCGCAGTGTATGTTCTTCTTTTAATCGAATATGAAATTGCAGCTGCTCATCAGTAGAATAAAATCCTTCAACATAACTATGAAACCAATTTTTTAGAAATAAAAAAGCATGTTCCTTCATAGGACCTCCGCTTA